>JBBTVP010000072.1:0-23901 GCA_038063175.1 Patescibacteria group bacterium | reverse complement strand
TTTAATGACTACGCGTCTTGCCTCGGCTGCTTGTATCGTAAGAGGAAGCGCCGAAGGCAGTACTGGCACCCCGGCATAGACTGCGGTGTTGAGCTCGGTCGAGAGCGGATTCATATCAAGAACATCTGCCGTAGCGATACGATGTTTTGGATCAGGAACCGCATTTCTGAATTCTGGTTCGCAGACGATGCGGTGCGGAGTACTTTTTAATCTATCTACGACTACATCATAGACAGAAGACTTTTTCACGCTTAGCTTGCCACTCGTAGGCGTTTCGAATGGCGCGTCGGGATCTTTTGGGTGGTGGGTACTTATAAAAATTACCCGCTGCTCAATCTGGTGAATCCCTTCAACGACCCCGCGAAGCATCTCGAATACCCGCTCTCGCTCCGCACCAGGAGACGAGATAATTACAAAATCTTTTTCTTGAAACCCCATAGCTTCCCGAGCGGAGCGACGAACCTCACCCCAGGATCGAGTGGTATCGTCATCGTAATACCCCGACCCAACGGCAATGGCCTCTCGCGATGGAAGTCCTAGACGACGAATAAGCTGCACATCGGATTCACCGAAAAGAAAAAAATGGAGAGATTCAGTACTCCGTGGATGTTTCGCGACCTCGTCGAACCACGTATGCACACCCACATAATCACGGTACGCAACTACGGGAATTCCTCGATCGAGAGCTCTTAGTGCATAATTCTTCTCGAGACCGCTCCCGCCCGGTTGCTTCATGCCCGAGGTGATCCCTACAATGACGAGATCGGGTTTTTCTCGCTTCAATATCTCTTCCGCATCCTCCTCAACTCCGAAACAAGAAATTCCTTGATTCACCAGTTTTTTTCGTGCTTCCCCTTCTGCTGCGTAGACAACGGCAACGCCTTCTTTTTCGAGTACGCCAAGCGCACCATTCAAAGCGTTCAACGTTCCCACCATTTCGATGGCTACGAAAATTTTTTTCCCGTTCACCATTGCTAGTTATACAACATTCACCACGTCATGGGTGATTGGATCAAAACGATTCAGATCTCGGGCTGCGCGCTTCCCCACCACGCGCTCATATTGCTCGGAAGGGAGTCCGTCTGAATATTTTTGGGGGCGCATGGCATAGACCATTTCCGGCATTATAACTGCCCCTTTCGGAATATCAGTTCCCGCAATAAGCGACTTCCTGAAAATCGGACGAAATGCTTCTTCATCTTTCCGTAACACTTTTTCTTTTTTCCCATAGATTGCATTGAATTTCGGATGCGCGAGCCAACGAGATTTTTCCTTCGGATCTCGCTCGATCGTCCGTATTGCGTTCACCATTTCTCCGAATTCTTCCCGTGTTGATGATACCTTATGATCAGCCCCCCAGAAACCCCGAGAAATCGTAAAATGTTTTTCGATCATCGTAACTCCCATTGCCGCGGCGATCGCTGACGGCTCCCAACCGATCGAGTTTTCGGAGAATCCGATCGGAGTTCCCGAAAATCTTTCGCGATAGAAATCGATCGTTCCTAAATTCGCCTCCTCGGGAGCCCCTGGATACTTCGAAAATGCATGCATGAGTGCAACGCGGGAATTCTTTTTCTGCAGAAAGCGAAATCCAAGTTCCACTTCCTCGAACGTGCTCATGCCGGACGACATGATAATCGGTTCCGGTTGAGAGCGCATGAAGTCCATTGCGACGAAATCCAACATGTCGCCCGAACCGATTTTCCAAACTGGCACCCCCACTTCCGCGAGGCGGAGCGCCGCTCCGCGACTCATGGGCGTCGACATAAAGATAATTCCGATTTCCTCGCAATACTTTTTAAGTGGCTTCCAAAATTCTTCGACAGGAGTTGCATTTGTATTCCTCGTAAGCCATCTGTACCGATCCGCGCCCTTGAAGTGCGGCGAGATGATTTCGATGTTCAACTGCTCATCTTCGACGTTGTGGGTTTGAAACTTGATCGCATCCGCGCCCGCGACCTTCGCCGCATCCACAAGCCCCTTTGCGTTTTTTAGGTATTCGGAAACAGGCCGATCCTCTTCGGTTTGAATAAAATTCTTTCCGGCTTCGGCGATTACAAAAACTCCTTTTTGAATTTTCTCCCAAATTTGGTGCATCGCCTGTGACTCCATACCATCTACAACCATCAACCGAGGATGAGAGTTACCGCAATGCCCGCGAGCATGATGATGGTTGCGAGAAGCTTTTTGCCGATATTTTTTTCATCCAAGAATTTACCTGAAAAAAGAACTGCCCAGAATGACCAAAGGCGTTTCACGCTTGCAGCGTACGCAACGAGCGCATAATTCAACGCCGATACCGTAAGATAGCTTCCCGCGCCATGAACAAAAAGAATAGTAAGAAAAAATTTCCAGTTTTTCCCAAAGTCAAGCTCGAAACGTCCTCGAGTTCTGGTAAGCGCGATAATGATGCTCGTGATTCCAAGCACAGTGCCGGTAATAAGAAGCATGAAAGGAGCCGAAGAGGTCACAACTGCTTTTTTGTCGAGCGGAAGCGATAACGCAAACGAGATTGCCCCGCCGATTCCTAAAAGAACTCCTGGTTTTTTAAGGATGTCCATAAATCTTTGGCTTGAGGTTTTTGCCTCACCCTGAACAAGCATCCAGAGACCAAGAACAGTAGTCATGATTCCCAAAACTCCACCTAACGTCAACGTTTCCTTAAGTAATATATAACCTGTAAGGATAACGAGCGGGGGCGTGAGAAGTCGAAGCGGCGAGATAAGCGAAGCTTCTTCTTTTCGGAATGCCGCATACCACGCCCATTGTCCGAATACGTTTAACCCTGCAGTACCCAACGCCGCAACCCAAAATCCCGGTTTTAATTCCGGAACGCCAAAAATGAAAATCGGAATCGCCATTAAGAGTCCAACTCCTAAAAATTCAAGACCGAGCAGTAATTGCTCATTTACTTTCCCCTCACGCAACACCCGACGCACAAGCGTGTCGTTTATCCCGAGGAATACAGTCCCCGGAATCATAAATAAGAGAAAGATAAGTGTTGCACTCATCAATTGATCGTACACTAAAAGAAAATGGCTCGCGACCGTTAGGTCGCGAGCCGTTGCGTTGTCTCTCGAAGAGACAGATTCAGGGGTGCGCGAGGAGATGCTTCGCGACCGTGATCGGAATCCCACCATCCGAACCTTGGTGGTTCACGACGGCTTCAAGGAGCTTCTGGGCTTCCTCGACATCGCCATCGTCGTCACGCTTCTCACGCGCGAGAGCGATGAGGATCTTCAACGTGAGGTCTGCGTTCGCGTTCGAGGACGACGGAGCCTTGCTCGGCTCGGTAGCGATGACGGTGTCGTAGTCGTCGTCGCAGTAGCTACCCCACGCTTCCCACACGGGCACCCAAGGAGCCAGGCCGATCTTCTTCGCTTCGGCGAAGTCGTCTCCGCACTCGTCGAGCTTGAGGTCGTCGAGCGCGCCCATGATGTCGGCCATCATGATTGACCAGGCAATGTGTTGCGAACCGTTGTTCACCATCCACTTCGACAGGGGGTAGCGCTGTTCCTTGATGAAGTCACGAACGGCGATGAGCGCCTTGATGCTCGACTCGATCGCCGCCTCGTGCGCCACGAACGCGTGAGACACGGCGCCGACCTGCGCGGCGAACATGTCCGTATCGTGACCCGCCCAGTCTTCGGCGAGCGCGCAGTACGCCGCGGCGCGACGCTGCATCGCTTCCTCGTCGCGGTAACGACGGAGGCCACGACAGACGATCGCCGCGTTGTAGAAGCCACTCCCGAGGAAGACGTGCTTCGCCTTCCCGGGCTCGAGCTCGCGCTCGGCATCGGTCAAGATGCCATTCAACTCGGCGCTCAACGCCTCCATGTTCGCGCCCGGCAACCGCCGACGCCCGTTCACGGATTCGCTCTGCGCCATGAGCTTGATCCACGGCGTAGCCCTGGGATGCCTTGCCACGCCGTCGAAAATGCCGGCGTAGCGGCTGGGATTCCGCACTTCGGGTTTGCCAGTCAAGAGCGTCGCCGCGAGCCCATCGGCGTCCTTACCGACGTTCGTACCGTCGGGCCAGGCGACGATGGTCTCGATGAGCTCTTCGTCCGAAGAAGCGGGGTCCAATGCGATTATTGTTTCGGGCATGGATGATTCCTTTTTTCTGAAGGGAAAGAACGGTTGCCTCTCGACACGCACGTTACGCGTCGATTATTTGGCAATCTGGATATTAACCCAAGCCCGAACAAACGTCAATTTTTGAGGTTTGGGATTTTTATGATAAAAAGACGTCCGTTCCCGAAGTGGGTGTGAGGCACGCCTCCCGGGATGTAGAGTACTTCGTACGGACCAACCGCGTATTCCGTGCCATTCTTGATTTCCTTCCCCCTCCATTCGTTTGGCTTTCCTTGTGGATGCGGCTTCAAGTCAATGACTTCGCCACCAACCACAAATGTAATTTCCCCGGAAATGCCAATCCAGAGATCCGCCGCGCGGTCGTGAATCTCTGTCATGTTCTCAAACCTTCCCACCTCGTGGTTCTCGAGGATATCGATCGTCCCCACGGGGACGCCTTGCGTTTCGAGATACGCCTTGAAGACAGCAAGCGGATGCTTGCCTGCTACGGGCGGAGTAAGAAGCGCTTCGTCGATGATCTTTTTGGGGACGAATACTGCCTTCATGGATTGTTCCTTCTTGTCTATATTCCTATTTTAGTCTATGAACGCCCGAAACCATAGCTCGAGATTAATACACTGCCAAATGAAAAACGAATTGTTCCCTTCCCCTGCATAGAAGCGATCGACTCTTTCACGAAGCTTTTTTTGATCCCAAAAAGGCCGGGCTTGAAACGAAGGAGAATCAAGAAGCTCATAGACTTCTTTTCTGAAGTATTCTTTGAGCCAGTCATTCTGCACCGCGCCGAAGGCAACTTTTTGTTTTTCTTGGACTACCGCCGGGAGAACGTCTTTCATTGCTTCTCGCATCAAAAATTTCTGCGTGCCGTTTCTGATTTTCAATTCCGGGGGCAAAAAGAAACAAAACTCGATGATCCGGTGATCTAAAAACGGAAGACGTAATTCGCGGCTGTACGCCATGCTCACGTGGTCATTAAAGTGGAGCACGCGCGGGAGTTTCGTGTGATAGATGTCGCGATACTGCGCATTCAAGAGGTGTGATGCGAAGGGTTCTTTGAATTCGGGCGTTTTTTTCAACCACATAAATTTTTCACTTACCACATCTTTCCCTATGAGCTTGGACATATCCTGACTCATTCCCACTGAAGAACTGTTGCCGCCCCTTAGATCTTTTTCGTATTCGGGAATGTAGTATTTGTAACCTGCAAGAATTTCATCGACGCCTTGCCCTTCAAGGAGCACGGTGACGCCTTCTTTTTTCGCAACTTCGTTCATGCCGGCGTACATGGTGGTTGGAATTCCACCGAACGGTTGATCTTGGATCGTGTTCATCATCTCCGCGCCTTGAAAAACCTGGTCGGGGGTTAAGTATGACGTGTGCCAGCGTTTTTTTTCATCGTTATTTAAAAGATCGATGATGATTGCGCATTCGTTATATTTCGCATCTGCCATACACATTGAAAACATCTCGGGGTTGTGCCCCGTAACTTTCTTTGCGTAATAGAGAAGAGAGTTCGAATCAAGGCCACTCGAAAGATTAATTCCCACGGGCACGTCGCTTCTGAAGCGAAGTGTTATTGAATCCGCGACCAGCTCGCGGAGGGTATGTATTGCCTCTTTTTCGCCAATGTCCCTCGGACGATCAGCAATATTCGCTAAATCCCAATATCTTTTTATGGTAATGTCACTACCCTTTTTTATTAAAAAGTGGCCGCCCCGCAATTCTTGTATATTCTTAAAAAACGTTTGCTCGGTGTGGTGGTAAAAACCATAGGCGAGATAATCCAGAATCATGTCTTCGTTCGGGGAAACTGGCACGCCGAGCTTTAGAAGCGCTTTGATTTCTGAAGCGAACGAAAGCGTGCCGGTTTTTGGGTCATGGTGATAATAGAATGGTTTTTCCCCTACGCGGTCTCGAGCGGCGAAGAGCACATGGCCCAACGCGTCCCAAATCGCGAATGAGAACATTCCGTTTAACCTATCGAGGCACTGCTCTCCCCACTTCACATAGGCGGCAAGGAGCACTTCGGTGTCTGATTGTGTTTTAAAATCGTATGAACCTTTCAACTCTTCTTTCAATTCGATGTAATTGTAAATTTCTCCGTTGAAAATAATCGTGAAACGCTTATCGTTCGACGCCATTGGTTGGTGGCCGCCGCTTGTAAGATCGATGATTGAAAGCCGACGGAATCCAAGCATGATTCCGTTTTTTTTATCATAAAAAATACCTGCGTCATCCGGACCACGATGTCGCATCGCGTCTCGCGCTTCGATCGCTTTTGATTCTTTGGGGATATTGCCCGCAACGCCAATGATGCCGCACATATTAGTAAATAATGATTAGAGATTAAAATATTGAGTACTCGCTCGCATAATTTCCCATCGGTCCTGAAATACGCGAAGTTCACGGTCTTCCTTTACAGGCTGTTCTTTCAGTAAACAAGGAAAAGGGTATACTTGGTTATATACTGTCCACGCAGACTATACGAATCTCTTCTTTTTTCCCCATGAAGATACTCAATGTCTTCGGCAAAAATTTCACCCCTTATGCGGCGCGTGTCTTGGAGAATCTCGGTGCGGTAGATTATCGGGAAGTAACGCAGCCCGAGATCAAAAAAATCATCAATCAATATGATGTTATTTTCATGGGGTTATATCCCGAACTGAATCGCGATGTTTTGGAGAGAGCAAAAAAGTTGAAGGTCATAGTAACCGCAACCACTAATCTTGATCACATTGATCTTGCGTATGCCAAAGAAAGCGGCATCGCCGTGCTCTCGCTCACGAAGGAAATTGATTTCCTGAACACCATTACCGGCACCGCGGAGATGGCAGTCGGGCTCATGATCGATCTTTGCCGTTTCACGCCGTGGGCGTTTGATGATGTGAAGAACTATCATTGGCGAAGAGAACACTTTCGGGGACACAATCTCTACGGGAAAACACTTGGCATTGTCGGCTTGGGGAGGCTTGGCACATGGATGGCGCGGTATGGCAAGGCTTTCAACATGAACGTCATCGCTTATAGCCCCCCGACACCCAAAAAGACATTTGTCGCGCACGGTGTCGCCAAAGTCAATTTCAACACGCTACTCAAAAAGAGCGATGTCATTTCAATCCATGTACATTTGCAAGATGACACGAAACACATGTTTAACACCGAAGCGTTTTCCAAAATGAAACGGGGCGCGTACCTTGTGAACACCGCTATACGTGAAGTGGTGAACGAACGCAACGTCCTCACCGCGCTCAAAAAGAGAACCATAGCCGGCTACGGAACCGATGTACTCGCGGATGAATTGTGGTTTGACGAAGAATTTAAAAAACATCCGCTTGTTGAATACGCAAAAACGCACCGGAATTGCATCATTGTGCCGCACATCGGCGGCATGACGCATGAATCGAGGGAAGCGACGGATATTTTTATGGCACAGAAGCTCAATGCGCACCTCCGAAAATCATGAAAGCGGTGTCTCTTTCCCTTAATTTTCGCGCACCTCGCCCGCCTCTATCTCGCCCCAGGAAATCTGCGCATTGTTCAATATGCGTCGCTTCGCAACCTTCCCGAGAACCTTTTCATAATCAGCGGCCTTAATTTCTCCCGTGCCCGGCCGCTTCACCCAGATATTTTCCTTAGTGAGCAGCTCTCCCTTCTCTATATCCTTGATAGCAACCACGCATGCATAGGCGAAATCGATGGTTGGCTGTTCTTCGGAGAGCACGCGCTTCGTGCCGCCGAGCGCGGTATGGATTGCTCGTGATCCTCCAATAAGGCCTTGCAATTCTTCTGGGTCAATGGAGATAGGAACGTCGGGACCAGGCCAGCTCTTATCTGAAGTAAAATGTTTCTCAAGAATGGAGGCGCCGAGCGGAACCGCCCCAAAGCACGTGTAGTTTCCCAATGAATGATCGCTCAAGCCGATGACCGCATCGGGGAATGCTTCCTGTAATTCTTTGAGCGCGCCAAGTCGCACGAGGTGGTATGGCGTAGGATACAGCGACGTAGCATGAAGCAACGCAAAGGGTATCTGGCGGGCACGGAGTATGGCAACGCTTTTCGCGATGGATGCAATATCATTCATGCCGGTGCTCATAAGCACCGGCTTCCCGAATGACGCGATGTGTTCAACCAACGGATAATTATTGCACTCGCCCGATCCTATTTTGTAGGCAGCGACTCCCATCCGCTCCAAGCGATCTGCCGCAGCTCTCGAAAATGGGGTTGAGAGATATACCATCCCCAAATTCTCCACGTATCGTTTCAGTTCTTGATCCTCTTTTTCAGAAAGCGCGGCACGCTCCATAATGTCCCAGATTGATTCCTTGGCGTTGCCGGGAATCACTGATTTTGCGGCGGGAACCATTTCGTCTTCGAGTACATGCGCCTGGAATTTAACGCACTCGGCACCGCTCCGGTGCGCGTCCGCTATCAACCGTTTCGCTTTTTCAATACTTCCCTCGTGGTTAATGCCGATTTCCGCAATGACAAACGGCGGGTGTTCCCGCCCGATATTTCTTCCGCAGATCTGAATAGTTGGGGAATTCATAAATGCACCATTTGCTTCTGGATGGAAGAAATGCGAACGGTTTTGAGTATATCTGCTATTTTCCTGCCCGCACCGCCCCTGCCATAGAGGTATTCCGCCGGATATTTGCCGTGCGTGAGCTGCTGCTGTATCGCACGGGCGATGGCGGTGCGGTCATGCGCGACACTCACCACGTTCCGCCCGCGCTTCCTCCCTTTCTGGCGCGTGCCGATATCAACCACCGGCGTCCCAAAATAGGAAGCTTCTCGAATGCCCGCCGAAGAGTTGCCCACCAAAACCGATGCATGACGCAAGAGATTCAAGAAAAGCTCGGGCGGAAAATTCCTAAACACGTGAATAAAATCGTGCTCCGGTTTCCCTTGAAAGAGACGGATGGTCTGGCTAATGTAATCGGCGCCGGCATCGATGTTTGGCCATAACATCACGACCGGCAGCTTCATTTTTTTAAGCGCGTAGAGCGTATGCGACGTTTGCGCGGCCGCTGCACTGAATTCTGTCGTCACGGGATGCTGCACGCACAGAATAAAGCCTTTCCGGAGGGAAAGTTTACTGCCCCACTTTATGTATCGCTCATTAACTCGTTTTTCGATCGCGTGGAGAGGCAGCCGCTGTGTGGCAAGAAGCGTATCAATGCCTGGACATCCGACACGCCGCACCATCCGGGGATGCTCGCCGAGCTGAATGACAATACCGCGGGCGTCCTTGGTCGTCACAAAATGGAGATGGGAAAGTTTCGTAATCGCATGCCGAATGTGTTCATCGATCGTACCACTTACCTCCCCGCCTTCGATATGAGCGGTAAAAATATTCATGAGCGATGCGGCGATGGCCGCGGCAAGCGCCTCATAACGATCGCCGTGGATCAGAACTATATCCGGCTTTAGGTTATGAAATGCAGTGGCGAATTCATTCACGCTGAGGCCGGTTGATTTTGCCATGGTCACCGGCACCCTGCCATCAATCTCAATGTAGGCAGTGTAGTCTACGGAGAACCCGTCCTTGCGGATGAATTCAATGGTGTTGTCGTAATTGCGGAGCAGGTGCGAGCCCGCCACGATCGTCACCAAATCAACCGCAGGGTCTTTCTGAAGGACACGCAGGACCGACCGGAGCTTCATGTAATCGGCTCGGTTCGTCGTTACGACGCAAATGCGCCGTTTGGTATGAACGCTTTTAGCCATAGTGAATTATGTGGTTTCGCGCACGACAAGCTCACGCATTGCCAGTTCTCCTCGCTTCCAATCTTCGGGCGTATCAATATCCACGCTGTACCGTTCATCCATTACATACCCGCGCACATCATCACCGTAGAGACTCGCGTTCTCTCCGTTGAAAAGCAGCGCGGGGCGGAACAAATATATTCCCCCATTTGGCGCATACACCTTTGGTAGATCCTGACGGCGCTTGATGCGGGTCCGTACATGGCCGCCGAGAAAAAGCGTTGTCCGGAGATCGTTGCCCAGTGAAAACGCCCACGAAGGATGGTACATTGCGGGAGTTTCCACCACGCTCACGACGGAGTCGCTCCCCGTTTTCAGGAACACCTCCATCGCCCCCCGAATGTGAAACGGCCGTACGCCAGGGCTCGTCGGTTCAAGAAGCATCACCGCACTCACACGGTAATTCTGATTCTCTTCCAAAAAACGAACGGCGTGCGCGATGACCGGCAGCGTAGGCGTGGAATCCTGCGCAAGTTCCGCGGGGCGCATAAAGGGGATTTCCGCTCCGTAGTGGCGGGCTGTTTCTGCAATTTCCGCATCGTCGGTTGAAACAATGATACGGTCGAATATCCCGCTCTGCGTCGCTGCCTCAATTTTCCACGCAATAAGGGGTTTGCCGCAAAAGGACTTTACGTTCTTCCGCGGTATGGATTTTGAACCGCCGCGAGCCGGTATGATACCTAACACTTTTGGAGATGGGTGATGAATCATGCAATAAGCGTTATTCCCTTCCTCTGTAGAACACGCCTACTATACCCTCCAGTTTCTCCCTGTTCCCGCAAGAATTTTTCCTGAATGACCGGGCGACGCGGGGCGCGCCAGACAAACGTATCACGCACGGCTGAAGAGTACTGATTTCAGCGCGTCAAGCACCCGTGCGCACGATGCGCCGTCGGCCTTATAGCACACGTATGCGACCGCTTGCGCGCGCGCCGCCGCATCGGCGTCGGGATGCGCGAGATATGCCGCGATCGCGGCGCGAAATTCTTCAACGTTCCTCGTAAACCGCGCCGCGCCGCGACTGATGATTGCCTGTAAGTGCCGGGAATCGTACAAGCTCGCAATGCTTTCTCGGTAGGATTTCGGCTGCGCGTCGAACCCGAACAAAAAGACGGGCTTGCCGACCGCTGCCGCGTCGAGCATGATACTTGAAGGGCCGCTCACCACCACCTCGGCGAAATGGAGAGAGTTGATAAGGTGGTCATCGTCGGCACGGCTGATTTCCCGTCGGCCCACCGCATCAATTGCTGTTCCCGGCTGGTAGAAAAAAACGTTCGGCGGGGGCGTGAACGTACCCCACGATACGGTGTCGGCCGGCGGCATGCGTACCAGAATGTTCGCTTCCATTTTCGTAAGTTCGGCAAGCACGAAACGGTCCGCATCGTTTTCGGCAAGGTACATGTCGCCTACCGGCGTAAAAAGAATGAGTTTGCGGCGCGGATCGGCGCCGAGCGATCGGAGAAAAGCTTCGCGAGTCATCGTGGGACCTGCGAGATATCGATCGTAGTGTGGGACCCCAACCGCTTTCACCATGCCAGGGTCAATCGCATTGACCTTTAGAATCCCTTCCTTTGAAAAATCGCCCCACACAAGAAGCGAATCGGGAATGACGCGCAGCACCCCACCATACATCTCAACGTTATCCCACGAACGAACCATAGAGACGATCTTCACGCCGCGACGCTTTGCTTCTATCATGAGCGCGACATCGTTCTCGTTCTGCATGTCGGTTGCAAACACCAAATCCGGCGCATGCGCGGCAAAAATCTTCGTGAGCGCCGGGTTGGCTACGAGGCGGCTCCCCAAAAAGCGTATGAATGCATGCACGGCGGAAAACTTCCCTAAGGCACGCAAGGGGTAATAAAAGAAAACATTGGCGAGGAGGCTCCGGAGTGCGCTCGGGCGGAACCCACGCAACACGTTCTTATATCCGAGGTCGCCCAAAGCCTGCACGGAGCGTTTAAAGAGCAGTGATCGGAAGCCGTTCGCCTTCCGCGAAGTGGGCACGTATTCGATTCGCACGCGATCCCGACTAAATTCCCGCTCGAAGTACTCCCGTTTATCCGCCGGCGCAATAATGATGACGTGCACGTCGGGCATCGCACAGAATCCTTCGAGAATCGGCGTCTGCAAAATATTCCGAGAGATGAACTGGTGGAAGCTGGTGATGAAAATCGTTTTCATGCATTCGTGTAATGCCACAGCTCCCGTTTCAAGGCATCGTTCACATCCGTAACTCCCATCAATTTCATGCAGAGAGATCCTTTTTCTTCGATGGACGGTTCTTGTAAGTATAATGTTCCATCAGAGCGCTCGTTCTTCTCTGCTGGAATAAACTTTCCCTCTGGATGCACTGCAATGACGTTTTGGTAGTACCCCCGATACGCCTCAAAGAGGAATATGTCTACAGTAAGATTTTTATGCGTTTTCAGAAGAGAGAAGATTTCATTCACTACATCGGCTCTTGGTCCGCCATCGATCATTATTACCGCGTGACATTCCTTCCCAGATTTCAATTGATTTACTAATTCTTCTAACGGAATTCCAATATATTTATTCTTATGTGGCGATTCGCCATATTGATCCTTGAAAGGCTCGCAGATATATGGACATTCAAAGTTTACGGTGCCGATTTTCAACCGATATTCCGAGTTGAACCAAAACGTATTTTTCTTCAGAAAAAATCGGATCATTCCGCAAAGAGATCCCAACTTCTTTTGCGTCGTTTTAAGGCGCGCACAGCTCTCCGGAACTTCCCAGATATTCTGCGGGTTCGCTTTCACGAATTTCTTGTAATCACTAAAAGACCATTGGTGCTTTGCTAGTATGCCACCCGGGAACATTTTCAACACTTCTTTATACCACCATGGGTCGCGTTCTACGGCGACATACGTCGCATGAACATGTTCTTTAATTAATTGATCTAAAAAAACCTCAGTAGAATAGCCAGCGCCGTATTCTACGATGAAATATTCCTTGCCTAGTTTCCCCCTCTCGACGAGTTTTTGAATGATATATCGGCTCGCAGTCGCGCTCATCCCGGGAGTTCCTTTTTGCTGTGCACTCATAAAGTTTTAGAAGATGCGGCTTGCTTTTGTTTTACCCATGTGATAAATAATTCAAGCCCTTTTTCTAAATTAACTTCCGGCTTCCACTTCAAATCACGAAGGAGTTCGTTAATATCCGCATAGCTGCAAAAGATATCTTTTGGAGTCCCTTCGGCGTAGGTAATCGGGTGATTCGGCTCTCCCCAGATTTTTGCCATAAGTCGAAGCAACTCTTCCACCGTAGTTTTTCTTCCGCTGCCAAGATTGTATTTCTTCCCGAATGTTTTCGGCTCTTCTACCGCGCCTGCCCATGCTGCGGCTACGTCGTCTATATATATGAAGTCCCGCGAACGATCCTTACTCCCCTTCACGGTAATCGGTTCCCCTTTCATAAAGTAATAGAGGTAGATGCTCGCCATCCCTTGCCGGATGTTTTCCATGTCTTGCCCGGGACCATAGACGTTGAACATTCGGAAGCTTGTGGTATTCATACGGTCGGAGAACGCGTCGACATAATATTCTCCGGCAAGCTTCGAAATTCCGTAATACGATTTCGGATGGGCGTTTTCAGTGATCAAAATCGGCGTGTCGGGCGTATCGCCATAGACTGCCATGGAAGAAGCGTACAAAAATCTTCCGATTTTTTGCTTTCGTGCGTATTCAAGCATATTTAATGTCCCGAGCGCATTCGAACGAAGATCTTTCGGAGGGTCATAAAAACTGATTTCTCCCGAGCTTTGGGCCGCAAGATGAAATACGGCATCGATCTTAAAATCATTCAGCTGCTCTAATTGGGCCGCTTCGGAAACATCGATTTCAAAAAACTTTACCTCGGGAGGAATATTGCTTTTGTAGCCGGTGGCAAAATTATCGATTCCAATAACGGTGTGACCATCTTTAATGAGTCGGCGCGCGATTGCGCTTGGTATGAATCCTGCTACACCGGTTACCAAATATGTTTTCATGATCATTAGGATACGTTACTTCTAAAGTGTTTTCAAAATATCGTTCGTGATTACAGTAATAGGTTTTCCGATTGGGCGGAAAAACTCGTCATACGCCTTTCGAAGCGGTGCGAGCGTAGCATTCTTCCGATGAAGAATGTTTTCCGCATTGATTTTTAGCTCCTCGTAGCTTCTCGCGCCAAGGACAAGACCCTTTTCTACATATGGCATAATGTAACCGCTTTTACCGCCGGATTCTAATTGCACCATTTGCACGACCGGAACGCCGATCGCAAGAAGATCAACCGCGACTCCGGAATAGAACGTTATGCCGAACAAACTATCTTTTCCTAACACAAAGGGGTGAGAAGATGAATAGATCCACTCTTTCCCGTATGAATCTTCGCCTAAGATTTCTTCATAGATTCCGTCTTTTCGGCTGTATTCCGAAAGGCGGAGCTTAATTACAATTTTTGAGCGCAATTCAGATGCCAATTTTTTAATGTATCCTAACGCCTCTTTTTTCTTTTCTCTTGGGAAAAAATGGTCGCTCGCGGGACGCGAGACGACAAAAAGATATCGGCTCCAGGAATCCGGAATATCCTTTTTTGATTTTTCGAGAACTGTTTCGATCCATTCCGGCTCATACCGCGGCACGCCTACGATTTTCAATTCAGATTCTTTAAGCCCATAGTTTTCTTTATAGGCGGAAATTTCATGCCTCGACAAAAGATACGCGGTGGTTTTGTATGACTGATGTGCTTCGTCGTAAGTGCCGCCTTTTAATTTAAAATCGCTGATGCCGACTCCGTGCCAAATGGAAAAGCGTGGCGTTTCTGGGAATTGATCCAATACTTCCCGCGCTTCTTTTTTTGTTTTCGCGTATACATCGAAACAAATCGCTTTTATGTTCGAACCGATATTTGAAAGTTTCACATGTTTTTCTCGGGTGAAAATTGGCGCGAGGTACGAAAGTACCGCGTCACCGAGATCGATCATCGGTTTCATAAATGCAGCCTTCCTCGAAAGCCGAAGCATGGTTCGCATCTTTCCGAAAATCAAATTAGCGCGCGGAGATTTTCCGCTTAATTCTTTTGCATGAACCAAGCTATGTGCCGTAACCCAAAATCCCCCTCTCGATTTAAATATTACTTTCGTAAAAATCACTTCCCCGAGCTGAACCATCATTTCAGCCGGATTCATTTCGGAAACGGTTTCTACTTTTGGGAAAATCGCCGTTATCGCTATACCCCTTTCTTTTTCCTTGAGCGCAGTTAAAACGGGCAGCCAGTTATCCAGCAAACCAAAATTAGGAGAAACCAAAAAGAGCACTTCGTTCATGCGTTAAGGTGCTTTGCAACCTCCTCGGCGATAAAATCTCGAGTCACTTCCATCGCTTCATACGTTGCTCCACCAATATGAGGCGCGATCAAAAGATTTGTATTCTCCTTTGCATATTTCCAAAGCGGGTCTTTCTTAAGATGAGAGCCGTCACCCCGTTCATCCCGGAGCACATCCACTGCCGCGGCTCTGATCCACTTTTTATTGAGCGCGGTGATAAGCGCGTCGCGTTCTACAATTTCAGCGCGTGCCGTATTGATAAAGCAGGCACTTGGTTTCATCATCTTAAAGTGCTTTCTGGTAAACATATTTTCGGTTTCCTTAGTAAGGAGCACATGAAGAGAAACTATGTCGGATTTCTTTAAGAGCGTTTCGAGATTAACTTTCCTAATTCCGAATTTTTTGAGCTCTGCTTCTGCAACATGAGGATCATAGCCAATCACCTCCATGTCGAACGCGTGCGCGTACTTCGCGACAATTTTACCAAGTCTGCCACAACCAACAATCCCAATGGTTTTCCCGATTAATTGATTTCCTTTCCAGAGTTCTCTGTCCCAATTTCCTCTTTTTACATCGTCGAATGCCCATGGGAAATGCCGCATGACGCCGAAAATGAGCCCGAAAGTTTCCTCGGCAGTTGAAGGGATCTTCGAAAGAAAACTCGTATGCCCCCGGAGCGAAATGACTTTTATGTTGCGCTCTTTCGCCGCTTCATCATCGATATGGTTTAACCCGGTCGTGGGAGTCGCAATGATGTTAAGTCTGGGAAATTGTGCAAGAAATTTTTTGTCGAGATGGTATTTAAGTCCGACTACGACTATCCCCGTAGATGCTTCGATTGCTTTTTTCTTTGCTCCTTTTAATTCGTCCCAAAAATAAACCGACCCGAACGTTCGATACATTTTTACTGCGCGAGGCGCATATTCTTTTCCCTCAAGGATTAATGTATTCATGACTATTGTTTAGAAAGACTCTGCATCGCTTTTTCAACTTTTACCCAGTCTTCAGGGGTGTCAATATCAATTACGTATTCGCCTCCGACCACATACGGTATAACTTTATCACCATAAAAATTTGGTTCAATAGGGTCGAATAAAAGCTCTGTTCTGAAAAGATAGAGGGATGCGACGCTCCAGTATGATGGCGGGATATCTTGGCGGCGGATCGCTCGCTTCCAAATTGAAGCGCCCGTGATGAGTTTTAAAAAACCGTCATCACCCTTTACCATTGCTTTAAACGGCGTGAATTGCTTGGGAATTTCCGCAACCGCGAGCACTGAATCGGCTTTTGCCTTTTTCATAAGTTCGACGGCTTCCTTGATATGGAACGCCTGCCGAAGCGGAGCGGTTGGCGGCAAGATCATCGTATACTCGGAAGAATAATGTTCGTTGTCTTTAAGCCACTGCACCGCATGCTGCATCACGGGAAGGTGCGGGGTGTTATCCCCTGCGAGCTCGGATGGGCGCATGAACGGCACTTCGCAGCCGTATTTTTTCGCAACGGCCGCTATACCATCGTCATCCGTCGAGAGGATGATCCGATCAAAAACTCCTGATTGTTGCGCCGCTTCAATTGTGTACGTAATAAGCGGTTTCCCCATGATGGGTTTTATGTTTTTGCCGGGGATCCCCTTACTCCCTCCCCGCGCGGTGATCACTCCGAGTATTTTCATATCTATATGAAGTTGAACCAAAATACATACTATAATGGTTACAGTCTATACCGCCATAAGCGATCCAACCGCCTTCCTCGAAGGAGAGTAAGACCGGCCTAGCGGCCTTGGAGCGCACTCCGGAGAGGATGCGGTTGGAAAGCTAATATTTATGTAGTCATATGAAAATCCTTATTACCGGAGCCACGGGTCTTCTGGGAACAGAGCTCGCCCGCCACTTCACGGAGGAAGGGCACAATGTCGCCTCCCTCACGTCTTCCGAGTGCGATGTAACGCTCCCAGAATCCATCACACTCGCACTCAAATTGCATAAGCCCAACACAATTATTAATTGTGCGGTTATTATCGATGTTGATAAGTGCGAAACGGATTCTCAAACTTGCTACAGCGTAAATCGCGATGGAGTAAAAAATCTTTTGGATGGGTGTCTTCTCCTTGGTCTCAAGCCAATCTTTGTTCAGATTAGTTCCTCTGAAACATTCGGTCGCGTGAAGAAAGGTGAATATAATTCGAACGGATACAAAGAAGACGATCTGCAAATCCCTGCAAGTGTTTACCAAAAATCAAAAAAGGAAGCTGAAGATATTCTTCTTTCATTTACAAAAAAACATCCGGACGCGCTCCGCGCTTTCTATATCCCCCGCGCGGGGTGGCTCTATGGCGGAGGACGCGAAACATTTGTTGACCGTTTCATTAGCGCACTTCGTGCCGGAAAACCGATCATGGTCATTAAGGAACAGTGGCGGAGCCCTACGTGGACACGCGATTTTGCGCAAGGTCTTTCTCGGCTTATTGCGGACGAGTACCCCTCTGGCATCTACCACATCGTAGATGAGGTAAAGCCCGGTGAGGCGACCGCTATGGATGTTGTTGAAGAACTGAAGCGCTATCTCGGCGCATCAGTGAAAGACATACCTATGACGTTTACCACCCATGAGGAATTTTTTAAAGCGCCACGCGCGCCTTCGAACGTACTCCTAAACACCAAACTACCGAAGCTTCGCTACTGGCGAGATTCGCTCCGGGAGTATCTTACCGAGCGCTACCCATTGCGCTAGCAAACACCACGAGCATTTGGTCGGCGTACTTTTCCCACGAGAAGTTTTCCCGCACAAACTTGTTTCCGTTTTCGCTAAGCTTCGTGTAAAGCGCGGGATTCTCTACGAGCTCACGAATTTTCGTTGCGATGTCTTCGGGGTTCTTTGCTTTCAAAACCATTCCGTTTTCACGATCAGAGAGAAGCTCATGGCTTCCTGCAGTTTCCGAAACTAAGATAGGAAGCCCTGTCGCCGCTGCCTCAAATGGTGAGAGGCCATCTGACTGCCAGTGGTGCGGAAAAAGATATATATCGTGGCTGTGGTATGCGTCCACGAGTTCTGCCTCCGACACGCGCCCCGCGATTCTGACCCGCGAAGCAACACCAAGCGCTTCGATTAATGCCTTCACTGATTCGTAGTATTTTTTGTCATTCTCATAGTCTCCGATAATCGTGAGGGTTGGATTTAAACCAGAATCCGTAAGAATCTTCACTGCGCGAATCGCATCTTCGTATCTTCGGTGTGGAAGGAAGATACCGCTTGTGAGGAGCTTCACGTTTGGCCCCGTCGGCGGCGTCCTTTTTTTGTACGAAAAGTGTTCGAGGTCGGGGCCGTTTCGAACCGTAGTTGCGGGAAGTTCTAAATATTTTTTCACGAGCTCTCGGTTCCAGAAATCAACGACCGCGATGCGATCCTGCTTCCGAATAAAGGAAGCGTCATAAGTATCGGCGAGGCGATAGACAAACCGGCGCAAGAACGATCGACGGAAATTCGGATCCACCTCGCGCATCTTGTCATACCCGAACCGGTAGAGTGGAAGGTCGTTCATGTTCCACACCGAGGGGATGCGCCGCACACAACGCTTGTAGTAATGCGCCACTTTATAACTCACCTGGTCGTGTGGGTTTAATATATCGAAATCGCGATCCATCGCGAGCGCGAGCTGCTTTGCACGCCGAGTCTCTCGAAGGATTGATCCGAGCTGACCCTTCAGAAAACGAAAGTCTAAGTAATAGTCCCACCCTTCACTATTCCCCTCTTCCCGCACAACGATGTCGAGCCCCTCGAGTAACTCGGGGTAACATCTCTCGCGATCAAGCGCGAACGTAAAGATCTTAATCTCGTGGCCGCGGCGCTTCAATTCTCGCGCAAGCGAAAGCATCTGCCGCTGGGTGCCGCCTTTTACATTCAGCCGCCGGACGATCATCCCGATTTTCATAGAGAATATTTATCCATTCAACCACAACAGACAGAAAATGGATACTTTTTGACAGATTTATAATATATATTGTATACTCTTCCCGTGTTTTAGTTCCTTCCCATTCCACGCCACGAGAGAGGCAAAACCGAAAGAGGTGAATCAGTGGTTCTCGATCGTCTTGCAACGTATGGAGGCAAGGGCCTTTGGATGCGCAGCGCGTACCATGAAGGCTTCCGCGAGCGGCAAATCACCACCGTCATCCGGCCGGGCGACCGATCGGATCCGAACGACCCCAGGAACAATCCCCCGGACATTGATCTGCCGGTGCGATTCATCAAGGTGCCCGGTGACCAAGCAAGGAGCATTCCAGCCGAACTGTTTCCGGACGACGGGACAACGGTACGCTTCACTGGTTGCACCGTGAAACCAATCAAGGACCTCACCCCCGACGACCTCCGCGGCTGCCCGCCCGACGCAAGAACGCCAGAGCTCGTCCGGTACCACCTGGCGCTCACCTACAACACCCCGCTTCCCCCGCCGGAGAGCCTGGTGACGCTCTTTCACTTCGAATACGCAAAAGCTCCCCACGGCGGGTAGTTTCCCGCACCGCCATGAGCAGCTCGCGCTACGCGAGCTGCTCAATTCTATTTTTAGACCTATTTATCAGAAAAATATTCTTTTATCCACCCTTTAAACGTATCGTCCAGAGACATCTGTTTTTTTAAAAGCTTGCCCGGTCCTTCAGAAAGGATACACCCCACATTCGTACCGATATTTTTTTTGTCTTTAGAGAGCGCCATAAAATACTTTTCGAGATTAATTGAATTCAGCGCATATGAGGGAAAATTGATTTTAAACGCGGCGTGAAGTTCGTCGAATAACCCTTGCGGCATAAGCCCCATTTTCACAGAGACGAAGTTTGCGAGATCCATGCCCACGGTTACCCCTTGCCCATGATTTATTTTGTAGTCGGTAGTCGCTTCGAGCGCATGGCCGAATGTGTGCCCGTAGTTAAATTTATTTCTCTCCCCTTTATCAAATTCATCTGTTTCGACTACTACTTTTTTAATCGAGAGACTTTCGAAAATATATTCGCGAAGTTCTGAACGATTTTTCAAAAGCGTTTCGTAATTCGAAATCAGCTTTTTAAAATATGGGCTGTTCGCATAGAGGTAAAAGTGCATCATCTCGCCAATGCCTGATTTTATATCTTCTTCTGAAAGAGATTCAGTGAATTTCGTATCGATAAAAATTCTTGCCGGGGGATAAAAATTGCCGATTAAGTTCTTTTTACCTGAAAGATTAAGAGATGTCTTGCTCCCGATGCAGCTGTCGGCCTGGGCAAGGAGGGTTGTCGGGAAGAAAACCCAATCGATCCCACGATAGATGATGGAAGCTGCAAATGCAGTAATATCCTGAATCACGCCTCCGCCTACTGCCACAATTTTTTGATCGCGCCGTACTCCATTCTCAACAAGCGTTTCTATTATTCTTTTTGCGGTGTCGATTGTTTTATTCTCTTCGCTTGCTTCGATCATGATCGGCTTACTTCCGCCTAACACGCTTTCGATATCTTTTTTATAAATGCGGAACACATTTGAATCAATAACTAGTACCCCTCCGAACTGAATCTCCGTTTTCAGAGGAATACGAAAATCATCCACGAATTCAGCGGAGTAATCTCTGAATATGGATTTGACTGCTATTCTTTTAGACATTTACGAATCCTCCATCTACCACGAGATTTTGTGCCGTGATGTAGGTATTTTCTTTGCTTGCGAGAAAAAGCACCGCACTTGAGATGTCTTCTGGTTTCGCGAGGCGTCCTAAAGGAACTTTTTTTGCCCATTCTTTCATGCCTTTTTTCCCGAGCATGCGCCGAGACATTCCGGAGTCCACCACACCCGGAGAAACTGCATTCACCAAAATATTGTGTGGCGCGAGATCAATCGCAGAGGCAACCGTAAGCCCACGAATGCCAAACTTCGTTGCTGTGTAGATTGATTTATCGGACTTCGAGATCACACTCCAAATAGAAGCAATGTTCACGATTCTGCCGTATTTATTCTTCTTCATTATTTTCGAAACCGTGCTCGTAATCTTGAGAGGTGCGCGCAAATTTACCTCGATGATGCTATCTAAATCCGCGTCTTTGATTTCACTAATATTGCTTGTTACGTTCGTACCGGCATTGTTTATACAAATATCAATGCGCTTAAAAGCAGACAGTTCTTTTAAGAAACCACTGAAACTTACGGGATCGGTGAAATCAACCACATAATATTTTTTCCATCCACTCCCCTTTGGCATTTTTCCTCCTTTCTCATCCATTCCCGTAAGAATCAGATTCGCGTGAAGCCGCGCAAAATCTTCGGCAAGCTGTTTGCCTATTCCCCGCGTAGCCCCTGTGATGAGAACCGTCTGGTTTTTGAAATCTATCGTCATACTTCTTATCTCTTGCTCTTACATTCTACTTCTTACTTCTTGAAGTATTTCCTCAACCCTTTGATCGCTACCTCACCCATCGCAAGCACCGCTTCTTCTGAATTCCCACCGATGTGAGGAGTAGTTATCACGTTTTTGAACGATAAAAGCTCGCTGTATGGGGCTTTCTTATAAAATCCCTCTTCTGCCTCAGCTTCATATACATCTAAACCCGCGCCGGCTATGGTTTTGTTTTTAAGGGCTGTTAAGAGCGCTGATTCGTCGACAATCCCGCCGCGTGAGGTATTGATCAAAAATGCGGACGGTTTCATTTGTGAAAACGCCCTTTCATCTGCCATATGCCTCGTGGATTCAGTAAGCGGCACATGAAGAGTTACCACATCGGCTGTTTTAAAGATTTCTTCTTTCGAAACTTCGTGGAGGAAATATTTTTTGTAAAACTCTTTTTGCTCTGCATCTTCGCGTATATCGTTTACCAGGATTCGACATTCGTAAGGCACAAGGAGACTCACCAAGTCTTTCCCCACATGTCCCACCCCAATGATTCCAATCGTTTTGCCGGTAAGATTTTTTCCTCCTGATTTATTCCATGTACCTATTTTTAGATCAGATGATGTTACATACCAATTTCTCATGAGCGCAAGCATGAACCCGAGCGTGAGCTCAGAAACCGATCTCTTATTTACTCCTGCTTCCCATACTACCGCCACTCCACGCTTTTTGGCGGCTTCAAGATCGATATTGTCGAGTCCTACACCATACTTTGCAATTACTTTAAGACCCGGACATTCAGCGAGCACCGTGTCGGTGATGTTGTCTAAGCCAACGATTGCGCCGTGAGCTTCTTTAAGTGCGGCGATTAATTCGCTTTCTAAATATCTTCCTTTCGTATTGAAAGAAGTATCGAGGAAATGCGTTTTAAGCGCGGCGACGAGCGCCTCGTTCTTCGAAAACGCGTTTGCAGTTACCGCAATCTTATATTCCATTATTTAAGCTTATTCTGAAACCAGTGCGCGAGCACGTGGTTCATCACCAGGTGCGCGTCTTCCACCGGACCATATTCACCATGAACTGTCTTCGCGTGAATGATGACATCTGAAAGCTCCTTCAGCTTTCCTCCATCAAACCCAAGAAAACCGATTACTTTCCCGCCCTTTCCTTTTACCCACTCTGCCGCCTTTACGACATTCGGAGAATTCCCGCTTGCGGAAATTACAATTAATTTGTCCCCGGGGCGATAGTGCACTCGAAGCTGCCCCACAAAAAGATTTTCATACCCCACATCGTTTGCGATTGCGGTCATGACCGAACTGTTGTCGGTGAGCGCGAAAACTCGGAAATGCTTTTCGGGATTCACCTTGCGGATGACATCGAAACCGATATCGTTTGCCATCGTGGTTGCGGTCGAAGCCGATCCGCCGTTTCCCGCGATAAATATCGTATTGCTATTTTCCCTCGCATCTTCAAATTCTGCTTCGAGCTCATTTAACGACTTTGGATCGATTGCATCCAAAACTTCCTTTAAATAATTAAAGTAATGTTTTGCAAACTCCCCCATATTTTTTGATTTATCGTAGAAACTGTTTACGTTAGACATTGAATGTTTTTTTCCAATTACTGTCTGCACGATAGATCCGGTACACCATTTCCATGGCCCGGAGCGCATCAGCACTATTCCCGTTAACGACTTTTTTATTTTTTACAATAATATCCGCAAATTCATCGACTTCCGACTTCCAGGAATTATCTTCGAGATAAGACACGGTTTTGCCTTCGAGCGACCCCACCATTGAGTCGTCCTTCCGACGCATTACCATAAGCCTTTCCTCGCCATAACTCTTAGAACCAGAAAGTATACCAGTAAGTTCCACAAGGGCCTCTTGTAGCGCGATTTCTAGACGAAACTTGTGCTGCCATTGGGTAGCGGTCGAGTGAAGCATGGCGACGCGCCCTGCCTTGTTTTTCATGATGGCGTATGCGTTATCCTCTACGTCATGACCCCAATGCCTGTTCGAAATGAAGCTTTTTACCTCTGGAAAATCTCCGGCAAAGTAGAGAATCATATCGAGCATGTGGATGCCTTGATCCAAGAGAATTCCCCCTCCTGCGTATTTGCGCTTTGCCCGCCATCCTCCTAACGACGTGATCATACGACTTTTTCCATAAACGCCGCGGATGTTAATTACGTCGCCATATATTTTTGAGTCAATGATTTTTTTAGCTTCAATAACCGATTGATGATAGCGGTGATTGAATCCATATTTCAATTTGAGATTGGGATGTTTTTTTTCTTCCGCAATTACGTTTTTAATATCAGCAACCGTCCGGCCTGGAGGTTTTTCGCAAAATACAT
>JBBTVP010000071.1:3395-17651 GCA_038063175.1 Patescibacteria group bacterium | reverse complement strand
TTCCTGGGCAAGGTACAGCTCCTAATTGTGCTGGACCAATAAATGGTGGGTGGAGCTTCCTGGGTCCCGATAATACCAATGGAACTGTCTATTCTACAAACGGTTTCACTGCGATTCCCGGCGGCAACGAGATTGTGAGCGATTCAATGCCGATAAATCCATCAGTCCACGCGAACCGGCGTTACTTCCGGTACCAAATTTTCTTGATACCTTGTAATCCGCCAGATGCAAACTGTCTGTTCGCACCCGAAAGTCCGGTTATTACCGATGTTATATTGAACTGGAGCCCATAAGCCAATGATATTTAAATATTTAAATATAAAAATATCGAAAGGGTTGGGAAGTAAACGGGGGGTGGCGTCGCTCGGGGCGATGCTTCTTTTAGGGAGCGTGATCATTGAGGTGGGGCTCATCGGGGTTCTTCTTGTGACGCTCCTTACGAGTGCAAACGTGGGAGTACGGCTCTCCGCGGAAGCGCTCGGGGCCGCTTACGCGGGGATTCAAGAAGGGATGCTTGCGATTTTGAGAGATAAAGACGGGCCTTACAACATAAATCCGTTTACGGTGGGGAATGCAGGTGCCACCGTCACCATCTGCCAGGATCTCATAGGCGCCCCTGCACCAGGAGATTGCCCGAACGCTCTTCTCGCACAGGGAATCTACGAAATACATGCGCTGGGAGATGCGTTGACGCGGCAGAGATGGCTTGTGGCAGTGGTCGAGGTTAATGCGGCGACTGGTCTTATACGCATTCAATCAGTCGAAGAGAAAACACGATAGCACAGGGTATGAAGCTTGATATTAAAAAATTCCTGAAAATTATGAGCCCTCTGCCCCCAGTAGGGGGGCTTGAGATTTCAGATAGCGCAATCCGTTTTATGCTGCTTGGAGACCGGAATCAAATAACCGTGGCACTCCGGTTGCCGCCGGGAATCATAGAAGGCGGCCGTCTGAAAAATCGGAACGGATTAATAGGAGCGCTCCGTGAGGTTCACGGAAAAGTCGGACGCCGGCGGAAACCTCTCCATGTGGTACTGTGTCTCCCTGCGCACCTGGTGTACACCCAATCGTTCGGGATTCCGTTTCTGCCGCCCGATCGGATCGACGAATCTGCCCGGCTGAATCTGCAGATGCTCTCCCCGATGGAATTCGATAAAGCGTACGCAAGCTGGCAGAAGGTGGGGGAAAAATTTGCGGAAGGAGGACAGATCGAGCTTCTTGGTGCATTCGCGGAGCGTTCGGTCATAGATGAATTCATCGCAGTTCTCCGAGACGCGGCATTTATCCCGGTTGCGGTTGAATTTCCTTCACTTTCTCTCTCACGCGTCATCGGCCGTGGAATTCCGGGAGGAGATGCCGAATCATACCTTCTCGTGAACGTTGCTTCGGATGGAACTTCGTTCGCAATTTATCGAAATAGCAATTTGCACTTCAATCATTTTCATTCGTGGGGTTCAATTCAGGAAGAATTTGGAGGAAAACAGATTTCAGCTGACGACTTTCGGACATTTCTCGTGCGTGAAATGCAGAAAGTTCTGAATTTCTATACTGGCCGATGGGGGGGAACCGTTTCTCACGTAATCTCGGCTTCCTCCGGAGTGGGAAACGAAATTGAAAAACTGGTTCTGGAAAACTTCGGGCTTTCCGTGAAACGGATAACTCTCAAGGAATTTACGAATCTTGAACCCGCCTGGTTTCCCTGCTTCGGCGCTGCGCTCCGCGGTCTCGTGCCTCGCGGCGACGATACGTTCATAAGTCTCACGAACGAATCAGTGCAGGTTCAATATCGGGAAGTAAGAACCATCAATTTTATTGCGCTCTGGAGGAACATTGCGATTACAGCTCTCGCGTTTGTTCTCGTGGTTTTTGGAATCACTGATTTTTTCTTATCGCGGGAAATTGGCCGCACGGGCAGTCGGATACCCATCAATGAAACCGAACTCGCAGAAGTAAAACGCCTCGAAGCGGCCGCAAAAGAATTCAACCTGGCCGTCAGTTCCGCGCTTGCGGCAAAGACCCAGGGGATTCGTTGGTCAAAATTCCTGGACACGCTAGGGGCAGTTTCTGCGGGAAGAGTGAAAGCAGAAAAAATCACCGTAGACGGAACTTCTATTACCTTCAACGGATCGGCTTCGGATGAAACTTCGGTGCTTAGATTCCGGGATGCGCTCGATAAAGTGCCGAATTTTTCACAAGTAACGCTTCCCCTCGAAGGGATTAGGAGCAACCCCGATGGATCGGTTGAATTTACGCTTTCTTTTCGCCTGAAATCCCTTGAATTTTAAGGAGGGCGTCGGCAAACCCCTTCTCAAGGAGAGATTTCGCAACACGGCTCACTTTTTTGAGCACCAACTCACTCGCCTTCATACGGATTTTTTCCTCGCGGGGACGGATCCCGATTCTTGCCCTCCAGAAGCGATTCGTGTGAAGTGCGGCGATGATACTCTCGATGCCGTGGTGGCCGGCTGCGCCTCTTCCAAATGAGACCTTGACCGATCCTAAAGCGAGGTCGCTGTCATCGTGGGCGACAAGAAGCTCTTCCGGTTTCACCCGGTATTTTTTCAATGCGGCGAGCACTGCGGAGCCCGATGCATTCATAAAAACATCTGAAATAAGGATTGCCGGACCCCCATCCCATGTTTCGCGGGCATATTCAGCAAACTGGTGACCGGCGTTGTGGTAGGTATGCGCGTAGGTTTTCCCGGGATTCCCGAGGCCTATAACGAGCCGTATCATATGAATAGTAATGGTTTTCGTTGCAGATTCATGGAAATTATAATATACTATTCAAGACTTATCATTACCTAGTCAATTATGCAGAGTACTATCAAGAACTTTTTTGTATCTGCCTGGGAGATTCTCGAGGTGGTTTTTGTGGCCACCGCTACCGTATTTCTCATCCGAACCTTCCTTGTCCAGCCATTCGTAGTTTCCGGTGCCTCTATGGAGCCGAATTTCAGTGAGAAAGATTATCTTTTGATCGATGAAATTACATACCGATTCAAGGAACCGGAACGTGGCGAGGTGGTGGTGTTCCGCTATCCGCTCGACGAAAGCGTGTTTTTTATAAAACGCATTATTGGCATTCCCGGTGACCAGGTGATCTCGCAAGGAGGACGAATTCGGATTGTGCGTGATGGTGCTGATATGGCGCTCAATGAACCCTATCTTTCTTCGGAGTTGAAATCTTCCGATAATTTCAATGTAACGCTTGGTACGGATCAATATTTCGTATTAGGAGATAACCGATCGCACAGTTTTGATTCGAAAAATTGGGGAGCAATCAATCGTGAAAACATCGTAGGAATCGCGAGAGTGGTGCTTTTTCCTTTCAACCGGTTCGAATTCCTGGAGGTGCCTTCCTACTAAAAGAACATATGGCTCAAAAACCAAAATCACAGAAACAGCCGCCGCTTCAAAGTCCGAAGGGGATGCACGATCGTCTCCCTGAAGATCAGTACATCTGGGAAAAGATTCGGCGAACCGCGGAAGATATCGGAGATTACTATAATTTTCAGCGGATTGATACGCCTATCCTCGAACAGGCAGAGCTTTTTGAACGAACGGTGGGTGAGGCGACGGACATTGTCGAGAAGCAAATGTTCACCCTCACTACGAAAGGCAAGGAACGGCTCGTCCTTAGACCCGAAAACACTGCAGCGATCGCGCGCGCCTTCGTTCAGCACTCGCTCTCCCAGCGGGGACTCCCTCTGAAGCTTTTCTACGAAGGACCGTTTTTCCGCTATGAGCAGCCCCAGGCGGGCCGGCTTCGGGAGTTTCATCAGATTGGTTTCGAGATATTAAGCATGGAGGACGATCCAATCTACGATACCCAGGTGATTCTCGTGCTTTTCCGTCTCCTCGAAACTCTGAAGCTTAAAGGGTTTACTGTTTCTATCAACAGCATTGGATGCAAGAACTGCCGGCCGCTCTACCGGAAAGAACTCCAGGCATACTACCGGCCACTGAAAGGCGAGCTCTGCGCTGATTGCGTGCGCCGGCTCGACACGAATCCGCTCCGGCTCCTTGATTGTAAGGAAGAAAAATGCCGTACGCTCAAGGATGAGGCGCCTATCATTATTGATCATCTCTGTACGCACTGCCACGCGCACTTTAAATCGGTGCTTGAGTACCTTGAAGAGCTTAAGATCTCATACACACTTAATCATCACCTTGTCCGTGGACTCGACTACTACACGAAAACAGTGTTCGAAATTACGAGCGAAAGTCTTCCGTTCTCGATCGCCGGCGGCGGAAGGTATGACTATCTTATTGAACTTCTTGGGGGAAGACCGACCCCGGCCGTTGGCTGGGCAGGAGGAATCGAACGAATCATTGAAGCAATGAAACTGCAGGGGATCTCGACGGCTCCAAAAGCAAAACCCAAAGTATTCTTTATCTACATTGGCGATCTTGCGAAGAAGCGGAGTCTTGGCATTATCGAAGAATTACGCCGTCACCACATCGACGTGGCAGAATCTCTCGGGCGTGAATCCCTTCGGGCACAGCTTCACAATGCGGATAAGCTCGCTTCCCCGCTCGCGCTCATCTTCGGACAAAAGGAGGCGTTCGAGGAAAGCATCATCGTCCGTGATTTAACAAATGGTGCCCAGGAGACAATACCGCTCGCGAAAATGATTGAGACGATCAAAAAACGGTTCCTTTCGTAACGCACCATGGCTGGCTGCCTTTTCTGCAAGATTGGAGCGAAGGAAATAGCGTCTGAAAGCGTCTACGAAGATGCTCACGTGATTGCATTTCTCGATATTCATCCGAAAGCCCCGGGGCACACCATGGTGGTGCCAAAGGTTCATGCGGAGACGATCCTCGATCTTCCCGAAAAAGAGGTTGAACCGCTTTTTAGGGCTGTCCGGAAAGTTATTGGAAAGGTGAATAGTGGCCTAAAACCAGAGGGATATACGATCGGCATAAACCACGGGAGGAAAGCGGGTCAGATGGTTGACCATCTCCATGTTCACGTGATTCCCCGGTGGAGCGGGGATGGCGGAGGGTCGATTCACTCGATTGTTCAAAACACTCCCGGGGAATCCCTTGCCGAGATTGCAAAAAAAATCCGAGAAGCGTAGTATAGAGGAACTCTAAAGAAACCCCATGGAAGTCAGAAAACGATCCAGCGAGTCGTCAAGTTCGCTCATTTATCGGTTCACCCGGCGTACCCAGCAGAGCGGTATTTCCCGCGAAGCACGCCGGCGCCGATTCCACGCGCGTCCCGAAAGCCGTCTTCGCCGCCGGTTATCTGCGCTTCACCGGGCAAAGAAACGTAAGGATTTCGAACGGGCAAAAAAACTAGGCATTGCCTAGACTCCAATCTCCATGTCACTCAAAGCCGACATCAGTAGAGATCTTGTGGGGGCCATGAAGTCCCACGATGAACTCCGTGTCGGCGTATTACGGCTTATCACCGCGGCAATGAAAACCCGGTCAATTGAAAAGCGAGGAAGACAGGAAACTGAAGAACTTTCTGATATTGAAATAACGGAAGTGCTTCGGACCGAAGTGAAGAAGCGCCGGGAAGCCGCCCAAATTTTTGAAAAAGCGGGTCGGAACGATCTTGCCGAAAAAGAGCTTAGTGAAATCAAGGTGATTGAGGGATATCTCCCTGCCCAGATGGATGCACATGCGGTGGATAAGGCAGTCAAGGAAATACTGGGGCGGAGCAGCTTCAAGAATTTTGGTGAAGCGATGAAAGCGGCGATGGCGGAATTAAAAGGTAAGGCGGATGCGAAGTTTGTAGGCGATGCAGTACGAAAAATCATCGGGGAATAAGGGGCGTCTCGAGGTGGGATCGCTCGAGGGGAAATTTAAAAAATTCGAGAAGCAAATTCGTACGGTCGCCAGATCGCTTCTCGATATCAGCGGAAAACGGCACGCATCACTCGAGGTCTATCTCGTGGGCGCGAAGGTTATGGAGAAAAATGTGCTCGCATTTCCGGCTCCAAAGCGTTTTGTCCGCCCCGATGCGAAAGGAATATTTCTCGGGGAAATCTATTTGAACCCTGATTATATCGAAACACACGGGGAAAACCTGATCTATATGCTTGTCCATGGTTTCTTGCATCTTCTCGGATATGACCATATGAAAAAAAATGATAGAATGGCCATGGAACGTCGGGAGCGAGCGCTCATGAATCGAGTGGCGAAAAGTTTTCAGGAAGGCGTCTTTCAATGAATAATTTTATTACCGGTCTCGATATTGGTTCGCAATCAGTGAAAGTGGTCGTGGGTGAGGTAAGCCGGGGAGAAATGCTCCGGGTCATTGAGGTTCTTAAATTCCCTTCGGCGGGGATGAGAAAGGGCGTGGTACAGGATGTAAGCGATGTGACCCAGGCGCTTTCGCCCGCGATCGCAGCGATGAAAAAGATCGGCAAATCGGCAAATGAAAATATTTTTCTCGGGATGGCTTCGAGCGATCTGAAGGTCCAGCAGTCGCTCGGGGTGGTTGCCGTTTCTCGTGCTGACTATGAAATCTATCAGGACGACGTAAATCGTGCGATACAGAGTGCGCAAGCGGTGAATTTGGCACCAAACCGCGTAGTGCTCCACTCGATTGTGCGGGAGTACATTGTTGACGGTGTCCGAGATATCCGGGACCCGCTTGAAATGACAGGCAATCGTCTCGAAGTCTCGAGTCTTATCATCGATGCGTTCGGTCCCGCGGTGAAGAACCTTACGAAATGCGTGGAAATTCTCGGTGGCAGTGTGGGAGGGATCATCCTCGGTCCTCTCGCGAATGCGCGGGCAGTGCTTTCGAAAAACCAGCGGGAACTAGGGGTTCTTGTGGTTGATATCGGGTTCGGGAAAACAAGCATGTGTGTATATGAAGAAGGAAAGCTGCTTCACGCCGCAGTGTTTCCCGTGGGATCCGGGCACGCGACGAACGATCTTGCGATCGGACTCAAAGTTCCCATGGAAACTGCAGAAATCGTAAAACTTTCGTTTGGATCGGCAATCGCGAGAAGCGTCGCAGTCCGCGAAGGAATTGAACTCGCAAAGATTGATGGGCGATCGCGCGGCACTGTACAGCGGAAATTTATCGCGGAAATTATCGAAGTTCGGCTTGCGGAAATTTTTGAGCTTATCAATAACGAACTGAAATATATCGGCAAATCAGCAAAACTCCCTGGTGGTATTGTGATCGTGGGAGGCGGCGCGAAGCTTCCCGGCATCGTGGATCTCGCAAAGCAAGAATTAAAGCTCTCTGCCCAGATTGGGATTCCCGAAACCCACGGATTCGATCTTGGAAATCCGGAAATCGGGGTAAAGCTTGAAGACCCCGAGTTTACCTGTGCGCTTGGGCTTGTGCTCTCCGGGTATGACAAGTCAACGGCGTCACACACGGTACAATTTCCCATGAAAGGCCTGCTCCGCAAAGTGTTTAGATATTTTGCGCCATGAAAAAGAAAAAACAGAAGAACGAAGCAGGGCCAACGAGCCGACCAGGAAATATTTCGGTGAAAATGAAGGTAGTAGGAGTTGGCGGCGGAGGCGGAAACGCGGTTTCCCGGATGTTTCAGGATATTGGGATCCGCGGTATTGATTTTGTTGCGATCAACACCGATGTTCAGGATCTCGATTACTGCAACGCCCGGCACAAAATTTATATTGGTAAAAACCTCACGCGGGGCATGGGAACGGGCATGAATCCCGATCTCGGGAGGCAAGCCGCGGAAGAAAACCGATCTGAAATTGTGGAGGCACTTCGTGGATCCGACATCGTGTTCTTAACTGCGGGGCTCGGAGGCGGAACGGGATCGGGTGCAAGCCCGGTCATTGCGGATGCCGCACGCGAAGTGGGCGCGCTTACGATTGCAGTTGTCACAAAACCATTTGTGTTCGAAGGATCGCAGCGGAGCCGTATTGCGGATGAAGCACTCGCAAAACTCAAAGAACGGGTGGATACGCTCATCGTAATCCCGAACGACCGCATTTTTAACATCATCAAGAAAGAAACGCCACTCCTTAAAGCATTTGAATACATCGATGACGTGCTCCGGAGTGCGGTCCAGGGCATCGCCGAATTAATTGCCATGCCGGGAATCATCAATCTCGACTTTGCTGACGTCCGGGCGATTATGAAAGATGCAGGCCCTGCTCTCGTAGGTATTGGTATTGCGAGCGGTCAGGAGCGGGCTATCGGAGCGGTCACCCAGGTGATGAATTCTCCGCTTCTTGAGATTTCGATCGACGGCGCGAAAGGGGTACTCTTTGGCGTTGCGGGCAATCGGGATTTAAAGATGGTGGAGATCAACGATATCGCGAAATCGATCGCGGCCGCAGTTGATCCTTCCGCGAAAATTATTTTTGGCGCCTACTACGACCGCAAGTTGAAGCGGGGCGAGCTTAAAGTAACGCTCATCGCAACAGGGTTTAACGGGCAGATAGTTCGTGCGATGGAACCGACTTCAGCGCCGATGCTTTTCACGGAACCGCTCCGAAAAATCGAGCCGCCGGCCCCGCCACCTGAAACACCGGCAAAAAAGGGAATGCCCAAGGCATCTGATCGAAAAAAAGAATCCGAAGGGGGAGACGACATCTGGGAAATCCCTGCGTTTCTCCGGAGGAAGAAGTAATCTCTTACCCGAGAATTTTTCGAATTTGCTTTTCCGATACGGCACCTTCCCGAATAATCTTCGGGATGCGTTTTGTGGCATCAATCACGGTGGAGGGTAGTTCCCCCGTTGTTTTGCCGCCATCGAGAATAAGGGCGACTCCTCGATCTCCAAGCTCGCGGGCTACGCTATGAGCGCTTTGGTGAGTGGGGTGTCCGGAGATATTAGCGGAAGGCGCGGTAATCGGCGTTCCAAGGGCTTTAATAAGGGCACGGGGAACGGGGTGGGGCGATAGTCTCACCCCAATTGTATCAGTCCCTCCGGACGTAATGTGAGGAACTATCTTCTTTTTTTTAAAAACAATCGTGAGCGGTCCAGGCCAGAGGGCATCCATTAGTTTTTCTGCAGCGCCGGAAATATTCTTGGCGATGCGATATACGTCGTTCCGGTTTCCGATAAGGATGAGGAGTGGTTTTTTCTCTGATCTCCCCTTAATTTTAAAAATCTTCCGCGTGGCTCGTATCGAAAATGGATTAGCTGCAAGACCGTAGACGGTTTCAGTAGGAAGCGCAACAACACCGCCCTTTTTTATAATCCGGGCGGCGGCATGAATAGTGTCTCGTGAGGGATTTCGAGAATTAGTGCGGAGAATCGTTACGCGAGCCACTTGAAAATAATATTTGCGAACGTGAAATAAACCACAATACTCACGACATCCGAGACGATGGTATCGAGAGGACCACCTACGACCGCGGGATCAACTCGGAATTTTGAGAATGCCCAGGGTAATACAACTGCGGTAAACATGGAAAGCTGCACGCTCAAAAATATCGAAAGAGCGAGGATGATGCTTACCTCGGGAGTCTGCCAGATAGCGAGGGTAATAATTGCCATCACCACCGCAAGTACGAAAGAAATGACAACACCTGTCAAAATATCCTTGAGGAGATATGCGGCAAAGCGGAAGTCTCTCTCGATCGCCGCAGTGCGGATGAAAAGCGTTTCACTCTGGGTACCCACAGCGTCGGAGAGGTAGGTGATTGCGGGGATGAAGGCAGCAAGAATAATCTGTTCCGCAAGAAGGTTCTCGAATGATCCTATGATGATTGCCGCCACGGCGCTCCCCCCGAGCCCTGCGAGAAGCCAGGGGATACGCTTCTTAACAAGTGAAAAAACTGATGCGTGGACCATAGTCCCGAAAGCTCCTCGAATATGGTGAATACCTGCGCTTCGAAGCGCGTCACCGACATGTTCTTCGTGGAATATTGAAAGAATCGCATCGTAGGGGACTACACCCTTCAGATTGCCGTCTCCATCGACAATAGGGATATCTTTCAACCGATGATTCAAGGCAAGCATGGCAATTCGATTCACGGGTGTCTGCGGTTTTGCCGTGATTAGATCTTTTGCCATAATTTCGGAGACTAGCTTTGTCTTAGGAGCGCGGAATACTTCTTTTACCGAGAGAACGCCGAGCAATCGCCCGTTTTCCTCGGTCACATAGATATAGTTAATTGTCTCGAGTTTAGCGGTATTTTTGAGAAGGAAACTTTCTGCTTCTGCAATGGTTGCGGAAGGACGTACCGTAGGAATACTTTCGGTCATGAGTTCCTCGGCGACCCCTAAATACGTAGATCCTTTATTGGGTTCGTTCGCTGCCATGAGTAAAGTATATACCACACATGGTATAATGGAACGGTAGGCAAATTTCCGTGGATATATTCAAGGCAATAGCTGCGGCGGTATTTCTTGCGGTACAGGTTTTTACCGTCGTAATGTTTTTTATCATCCGGTTTCATTTTAAGAATTTTACCGCTCCAGGAGATTATCATGCAAAGACAATTGTTCTCGGATTCGGACTGGGGACTCTTCTTTTGATTGGCATAACGACATTCATATTCCTGAATGTGATCTTATGATTCAACTTAGGGAACATGAAAAAGTATTGAGCGTATTTCGACGGCATTGGCTTGTACTTGCGCTTGCTATTGCCCAGGTGATGATCGCCATGGTAGTAGCCGTGTTTCTCCCTGCTCTTATTAATCTAGGGATTCCGGGGATTGTAGAGAACTATCGCGAATACATAACGCTTGGATCTACGCTTATTATCCAGTGTTTATTGATCACGCTATTCTTTATCGTTGCCGACTACTATCTCGACTCATGGATTATCACCAGCGAGCGGCTGGTATTCATCGAACTCAAAGGATTGTTTAGCCGTACGGTGACTTCAATGGAGCTCGAGAACATTCAGGATATTTCAGTCGAGGTTCACGGAATACTCGAAACCGTTTTTAAATTCGGTGACGTCCGGATCCAGAGCGCTGGTGCGGCTGCCGCATTCGTGTTTAAGCAAGTGAGGCATCCTTACGCAGTGAAAGATATGATATCTTCCGCTCGCGGGAATACCGAAACGAACCAGTGAAGCCCCATGGGCTTCCCAACGGGTATCTGCCTGCCCGCTACGCGCTTGCAAGATGAGCAATCCTCCGCCGGTGGAAGAATTTTCTTACTTCCTCAATGCCAATAATGGTACATCCGAGGATTGCGATTTCTCCTATTTCTTTTATAGAAAGCGGGGAAATGCGGAGGATCTCATTCATGAATGGATTGTAGAGTGCAAAGGAATGCAGAACTGCAACGCCTATCAGTGTTGCAAGGAGGAATTTATTCGAAAACGGATTCATGCTGAAAATGGATTTTTGTTCCGAACGGCAATTCAGTGAGTTAAACCACTGAAAGATTACAAGCGAGGTAAGGGCAATAGTCCTTGCTTTTACGGGATCGGTAAGAGCTCCCCGGAAAAGGATAAAGCTGATTCCCGCGATCACGGGTGCAATAAGGAGAAGTCTTGTTGCGATCGTCGTATCAAAAAGACGTTTAGGAATCCGGACTCCTTTCTGCATGAGAGAGGTATCTTTTGGTTCAAGGGCAAGTGAAATATCAAAAAAGGTATCCGTAACCACATTCATCCAGATGAGTTGGGCGGCAAGAAGGGGAAGGGGATCGCGGAAAAGGAGCGCGATCGCGATCAAAAGAATTTCTCCGATATTCGAGGAAAAGAGGTAGGTAATAGTACGGCGAATGCCCTGGCGCATATTTCTGCCTTCCTCGACTGCCGAGAGGACATCTCCGAAGTTGTCGTCGAGAAGAATGAGATCAGAAGCTTCTTTCGCAACTTCAGTGCCAATTTTCCCCATGGCGATACCGAGATCTGCGGCAACAAGCGAAGGCGCATCGTTCACCCCGTCTCCGGTCATAGCGATGATTTCGCCACGTTTCCGGTAGTCCTGGATGATCTGCATCTTGTGTTCTGGGGTGACGCGGGCAAACACAGTAGCGTTTCCGATACGGCGTTCAAGTTCCGTGGCGGGGAGCGTGTCGAGTTCGTCCCCGGTTAACACATCATCACCATCGCGGTATATTCCGGCTTCGCCTGCAATCGCCTTTGCGGTGACCGCGTGGTCACCGGTGATCATGAATACTCGAATACCTGCATCATGTGCACGCTCGATGTGCTCACGGATTCCGGGACGGAGTGCGTCGTGCATTGCGATTAATCCACCGAAAACAAGCGCGGGGATGTGGTCGGGGTCAGTGCCTAGGGGAACGTTCGCTGCGTATGCAAACGCAATGACTCGGAGTCCGCTTTGGGAAAGGGAAAGAAATTGTTCTACGATTGCGTTTTTTATCGATTGATCAAGTGGAATCGTCGCGCCGTCTCTTATGGTTCGATCTGCTAATTTCAGTATTATTTCGGGAGCCCCGGTGAGAGAAAGATCGGTTCCGGATTCTGTCTCAACAAGGGTGAGATGAAATTTCTTCTGGTAGTCGAATGGCCAGTCGTGGAGTTTCGCGTTTTCGATAATTCCTTCTTTTTTAATCCCGAGTTTTGCCGCGAGCACCGTGAGCGCGCCTTCGGTGGGGTCGCCGACAAGGCGGTAGTGATCACCTTCAGCTTCTTTTGTGACGCGGGCGTTCGAGCAGAGCGCCGCAGCGCGCCCAGCAGCGATAAGTTCAGGCGGAGGATTTTTAACCGTAGGGAAAAAATCGTATCCAACTCCATCAATAGTAAATTCACGATTTCCCACAATCACCCGCTGAACTACCAGTTCGTTTTTCGTGATAGTGCCGGTCTTGTCAACGGCAATTTCCTGGGCTTGTCCCAGTGCTTCAACTGCCTGAAGCTTTTTTACCAGCACCCGTTTTTTTGCCATGCGCCACACCCCCGCAGCAAGGGTGACGGTGAGCACAAGGGGAAGTCCTTCGGGAACGGCTGCAACGGCAATTGCAACCGCAGAAACAAACATTTCACGGATATCTTTTCCTTCAGAGATTCCGGTCAGGAATATACCGAGTACTACGACTCCCACGATCATTACCACTACCCTTGCAAGCTCTTTTAGGTTTTTCGTGAGGGGAATTTCAGTATCGATTCCCGCGATCGCCTGGCTGATTTTCCCAATTACGGTTCTTGTTCCGGTTGAAACAACGATTGCCCGGCCAGCGCCTACTACAACCGCAGTACCTTTGAAAATCATGTTCCGCTGTTCGGCGGTCGTAGCGTTTGGTGCGGTAATGACGTCAGTAATTTTATGGACCGGTTCTGATTCTCCGGTAAGGGCGGCTTCGTCTATCTTCAGACTGCGCGCCTCGATGAGGCGGGCATCTGCGGGAACTTTTTCTCCTTCTTGGAGGAGGATAATATCTCCCGGGACGACGTCTTCGTCGGGGATATTGAGTTCTTTCCCATCTCGCAGAACTTCAGCTCTCGTTTTTACGAATGATGCAAGCTTCGCGAGGGTGTTCTGTGCTCTTCCTTCCTGAATGGTGCCTAAGATGGCATTAAAGAGAAGAATGAAAAGGATAATGAGCGCATCGGTAAACTCCTTAAGATAAAAAACAACCGCGTCTGCGCCCAGAAGAAGATAGATGAGAGGACTTTTGAATTGATCAATAAATATCGAAAATAAAGTCTTCCCTTTCTGCTTTGGTAGTTCATTCGATCCATATTCAGAACGTTTCCTTGCTACGTCTTCCGAAGTGAGGCCACGCTCGCTCGAATGGAGTGCGGCGATTGCTTCGGCAGTGTCTAAGGAATACCACCGCGTGTCATTCATGATGAAATCAAAAACTTGTCCCCCGAATGGGGGGACAAGAAAAGTTAGCAGAATTTACAAACGTTTGCAGGCTCTTTCTTTGGCTCCTCTTTGTGGGCCTTGTAGTCGTCGCAGCAGTTCTCGCAGCAGAAGTTTTTTCCGTTTTCCGTAACACACTGCTCGCAATCTTTTTTAGTACAGTGGTCACAAGTCACTCCTTCTTTTTTCATGATTAAAAATATTTATGCAACACATACATTCGTTCGACCTGTTTAAATCCTCGTTCAGCGAGGAAACGAGCCACGGTCCGTTTGATAGCTTTCGACGGAACCGGACTGTTGCCGTACTTCGTCTCAAGGATTTCAATAGTTTTCTTAGTTAACTCTTCGGCAAGTTTGCCGCTTGGAATACCGGCGCCACTAAAAGACTTTTTAATCGATTTGAAGAGTTTCTGGGGATGGAACGACTCATTTCCTGCACCGCGCTTTGATACCTCTTTAATGCTTGTTTTTGCGATATGGAGTGAAACGAGTTCGTAGGCCTGGATAGCTTTCACTATGCCATGTTCGCGGAGCACGTGGAGTACT
>JBBTVP010000071.1:0-3385 GCA_038063175.1 Patescibacteria group bacterium | reverse complement strand
TTGCTCGATTTCCCCGCTTCCCACTATTGTTCCAGCCCCCTTTTTTTCAAGAAATCCCTTCACGTCGTTTGCAATACGTGTTCCCAGGCGCTCACTATCAATATCGGCATGCGTAAGCGCAGAGCGGATTGAACGCTCGAGTTTCGAAATACTAAATCGTTCCTCGTGCCCGCTGTGTTTTTTTACTAAGCGGATTGCCATGCGAAAACTTTAGACCGTCCATTCACTCCCCGATTTTAGCACATATTTCATGAGGGCCATACCGGCGATGTGATGATTTTTGTGGGTAGCATGGGCTAGTAGCCCATAAAGAGCGGCAGGACGAACGTGATAATGACGAGAATTACCACGACGATAGTGATGGTTTTCTTCATAGGTTATGCCGAAGCGCTGTGTGGGCGATCTCCGTTTGTATGAGCAATATATACCTGGAGGAGCGCAAGGAATATCGCGACGATGAGCGGTCCATAGATAATACCGATGAGGCCGAATACCTTCAATCCGCCGAGGATCGCGAGAAATACGAGAAGCGGATGAATATTCACCCGGGCACTCACCACTTCAGGGCGGATGAGGTTATCGACTGTAGAGACTATAAGGAGGTTATAAATGAGAAATGCGATTGAAATGCCGATCTTCCCCGAGAGAAAAAGGTAAATCGCCGCGGGGAAAGTAATGACGTAGGGTCCAAGGAGGGGAATGAGCGAAAGAAACGCCATAAGCGTGCCCCAAAGCACAGGAGAAGACAGGCCAAAGGCAAAAAAACCGAATCCACCGAGGAGTCCCTGTGCGATCGCCGCTGCAAATTGACCATAGAACACGGCAAGCCCTGTGTCTCGGAACGTGCGGTAGATAGTAAGCTCATCAACGGTTTTCAGGGGGCTTAATTTCATGAGGAATTCTCCGAACCGCTTTCCGTCCTTCAGCATATAAAATGCAGTGATTGCCATCACAAAGAAACTTACGAGCATACCGACTGCATCCGAAAGGAACCCTCCGATTTCACGGGAAATCGCGAGACTCACCCGCTCGACTGCCGGCGCGAGCTGGGAATCAAGGAATGCTCCTAAATCAAACTCCAGTCGGTCGGCGATACCTCCGAACGCGGAGAGGATTGATTGTTCGAAGGATATTTCCCTTGAGGCGGATATGAGTCCGATTGCCTCCCGCGTAAGTATGGTGAGAATCCCAGTTGCGGGAATAAGGATGATGAGAATAACGATAGCAACGGTTGCGAGTGCAGCGATATTCTCCCGGTCCCGAAGTGCGTGTTTAATCCGCCGGTAGAGTTTGTAGCTTAGTGCGGCAAGCAATGTGCCAAATACCACGGGCCCCAAAAATCCCACAAAAAGGAGGCCTACCAGGCCAAGAAATATAAGCAAGACGATAACAAGAAAATGGACGGATTCTTTTGCCGGCATTGCTTCAAGTATATCATACTGACTTCAAGTGTATGGGCATGGGCAAAGATGACGCGGTTCGGGATCCTCGTATTTCCTATATTTTTCCTCGCCGCCCAAAGGCCGAGTTCGGAACAACATAGGAAATACGAGGATTCAAATGAGAAATACGTAATTTTCCGAACAGTGCCGGAAAAAATATGCAAATCCTCAAAAAAGAAGTATGATATATAATATGCGTATGGTAAAAAGACTTCTTTGTGTCTTTGCGCTCGCGGCGCTACTTATTCCTTTTGGAGCAAAAGGCGCTGAATCAGAGGAAGCGCGCCTTACGCGCATGCTCGCCGCGTTTAATCGGGAAAACATTATACCCGGAGTATTGAACGTGTCTTTTGTCGAAGGGACGTCGAAGTCGTTTGCAGAAGCGGTGCTTCGAGAATTTGGGATCTCAATTACAACCTCAAAAGTATGCGCTGCGGAGGCCGATCCAGGGGGTGTGGTAAAACCTGGATCTTGCACCACGGTAGATAACTGGAATGAATCTATCGCACTTGCGCAGGTAAAAGTTCAGCAAGGGCAAGAAAAAATGTTAGCAGAGCGGCTCTATGATCATCCAGACATCACCTGGGTTGAACCCGATTACGTGGTAACTATGACTGCGGGGGAAAATGGCGGAGAGAATGGAGACAGTATTCCCTATGGAGAAAATGGAGCACCCTACGAGACGGGAGTTTCAGATCTGGACGGGGAGGAAGCAAAATACGAGAGGAATATTCCAACGAAGGCACTCGGGGGGATCATGCTCGCGATCGTGCTTGTATTCCTTTTCTTTCGATGGAAGCGAAGAGCTGCCTAGCTATCGAGCTTTCGGTTTGGGCGGTTGATGTTTTTCGATAAAGTTTCGGAGCGGGCAATGTTCATGGTTGCACCGCGCGGTGCAGTGTTTTCGGCCATAGTCGATTAAAAGATAAGTGAGAGAAAACCAGTCTTTCTTCGGGAAAAGTGCCATGAGATCGGGCTCAATCTTTACCGGGTCCCAGTGTTTCGAAAGTCCGAAAAGGCGCGCGAGGCGGCGTACATGGGTGTCTACTGCAATGCCCTCTACTACGCCATAGGCATTCCCAAGAACGACATTTCCCGTTTTTCGGGCAACTCCCGGAATAGTGAGAATTTCTTTCATTGTTTTTGGAATCTTTCCACCGAACTTTTCCTGAACAATCTTTGCGGCAGCAAGGATATTTTTTGTTTTCGCGCGAAAGAACCCGGCCTGGTAAATATCTTGTTCGAATTCCCGGGGGTCTGCGGTTACGTAATCATTGAGCGTCCGGTATTTTTTGAAAAGTTTTTGAGTGATCTCGTTTACCTTTTTATCGGTGCATTGAGCAGAGAGGATTACTGCGACCAAAAGCTCCCAGTGATTTCCAAACTGCAAGGCGATTTTTGCCTTCGGGTGGAGCTTCGTGAGGTCCCGGAAGATGAACGAGCCCTTTTTCTTAAGATAAGTTGCCATTTAAATTATTGTATACCTGATTTTTTCAAAAAAAAGACCGCGAGAGTCGATCGGCAGATCGATCTCTCGCGGCTCGGAGAAGCCTACCCAGCCGTCAAGTGGTGGGTAGGCCAATGCCGTCCGGGACGTCGTAAGTCCCTTCCGGCGTGTGGCCCTTCGGCGCGCTCGCGGTCGCGGGCTCGTCGGAGAGCAGGCGACTCGCGATCGAGTCGTTGCTCGCCGTACCCGTCGGCGGCGATGCCGAATGCATGGTGGTGAAGGTCTCGACCGACACCAACGTCGCGTCAAGCAGCACGGCGCTGCTCGAGGAAGGCGCGATCGTCGTTGCGTCGGTGAGACGGCCGCCCAGGTGGGCCGCCGGCGTGATCGAGGCAGTAAACTGCATTTCCTTGCCGGTCGCGGGCGGTCCCACGCCGAGCGCGCTTGCGCCTGCGGCGAGGATGGCCACGATCGCGGCGATGAAGAGGAAAACCTT
>JBBTVP010000070.1:1870-6172 GCA_038063175.1 Patescibacteria group bacterium | reverse complement strand
ACGCTACCTGGGAAAACCCCGTTTCGCCTCCTGGCGAACCTCCGAAATCAGACTCCTGATCCCCTCCCCGTAGCGACCAAGTTTACCTACCTCCACCGCCTGTAACGTTATAAGTGCTTTTTTGAACCACCGTTTCATAAAAACTGCATCAGCTGGTGTCCGCGCATTGTGAAACGCATCAGCGGCAGCAATGAGTTTTACCTCGGGCGGCGCTTTTTTCATATCACGCCTGAACTCGTTTAAACTTTCTACTTTTGGCTTTCTGAAATCACGGCTCAAAAGAGCAACATACCGAGCGACTCGTTTTCCAAAACGTTCTTCAATGTTTTCAAAATCACACTCTGTGTCCTCAATAAGATCATGGAGGTATGCGGCGGCAACCACCTCGGGATCCTTGGTATATACCAAAACTATTTCTGCAACGCCTTCGGGGTGGGTAAAGTACGGTTCGCCATTTCGTCGCTTCTGATGGCGATGTTTTTCTTTTGCAAATGCCGCGGCACGGCGCACGAGCATATTTTTCAAAACATCCATACCACAACTATACGTTGTGTTCGTCTAAAAATAAATCGCCCCCACCTCACTAAAGAGACAGGGGCGTTAGTGCGAAGGAACTCGCAAGAATCACATTCACACGCCGAAGTGACTAAATGCGGTAGCAACCGCACGCTTCTCGTCTTCGAACATCGCGATCGTGCGGAGATCCGTCACACCGATCGCCTTGTCGAACGTCCGGAGATCCTGGATGTCCGCAACTCCTTCCGGCGCGACGAACGAGAGGCCACCAGAGTCGGGTGAGAGACGGACGTACTTCTTGAAGACGTCCGGCTCCACCTTGACCGCATAGGTGATGACGTCTTCCTTCTCGCCTTCATGCCGATCCACTTCAATGAGAGGACGAAGCTTCGGATCATCCTCGAAGAGGACCGACCTCATGGCATCGCCGAGTTCTTCTCCGACTTCACGCTGGAGAGTTCGGAGTGGATCCTCCCCTTCCTCCACCCCCCCATGCGCCGTGACCTGGCAACCGCCCGGCCACGACTCGAGCTTTCCCTTCTCGAAGTTCCAGATACCTCGCCGCTGCAAGACCGCAACGGTGCCCATGCCAGGCAAGTTCGTGATGACCACAAGACCAACACTTGTTCTTTTCGCCAAGAGCCACCTCCTTTCACTGAAAACTGTGGACTGGCGAACACTGACAGCAGGGTAAACATCTTCATAAGTTCTGTCAATGATCGTGGGCGCTGTTCGAAAACTCATATGCCCGTATGACAAAAAAGTGGGTAAGACCGGCCTAGCGCCTGCCTGCCGCAGGCAGGGCCTTGGAGCGCACACTTTATTGTCATATGGGCATACCTACATTCACAATGTTTCCGAACAGCGCCATGAGCGCGAGAAGCTGTACGTTTCCACAAATAAGTTATATATAGTTACGTAATGGCAACACTGATTAACCAAATCGTCTCGGGAAGTGAATTTCTCCACCGCGCGTACGACCTCGCGAAGCGAATTCACGGCACCGAGATTAGAAAAAACGGCGAGCCGTACTTCAACCATTGCATCGCAACCGTGGAAACACTCGCTCGCTGGGGTCTCGACGAGGCAACGCTCGCCGCGGGATTCCTCCATGACACGCCGAAATCTGCGGGAGAAAAAATCATTCCCGAGATCGAACGTGATTTTGGAAAAGAAACCGCCGAGCTCGTAGCGCGTACTGCCGCAATTGGCCGCATCCCCTACCACGGCACCGAAAGCAAAACAGAAAATCTCCGCCGGTTCATCCTCTACACGAGCCAAGACATACGGGTAATTTTGATTAAATTTGCGGGACGTCTGAATACCATGCAGTCCTTGTACATCTATCCGGAAGACGTACAGAAAACGATCGCACTGAAAACGATGGAAATTTATGCGCCAGTCGCGAGCCAGCTCGGCATGTATGGCGTTGCACGCGAACTCGAGGATCTCGCATTTCCCTACCTCTACCCGAAAGATTACGCCTCACTCATGGAAACGGTTCGGGAACGCGTCGAGGCACGCGAGGCATACCTCACTCGGTTGAAACCAATACTTGCCGCCGAACTCCGCGAAAACGGCGTACCATCAATTCGCATCGAGTCGCGCGCAAAACATCATTTCAGTCTCTATAAGAAACTCTTGAAGCACGATATGGATATCGACCGTATCTATGATCTTGTAGGAATTCGGGTGGTTGTCCCGGAAGTCGCCGACTGCTACAGCGCCCTCGGCATCATCCACAAGAACTGGTCGCCGCTCCCGGGACGAATCAAGGATTACATTGCTTCTCCGAAACCGAACGGATACCAAAGTCTCCACACGACCGTCTATACTCCGGAAGATAAAATAACCGAGATCCAGATCCGAACCGAAGCGATGCACCAGGTGGCCGAGCTCGGTGTCGCCGCGTACTATGCCTATCGTGCAGAAAAAGGGAAACAACAGATCGGGGCAAATACCACAGAGACTGATCTCGCGTTTACACGAGAACTCCGAAACTTTCCGCGCCGGGTCGAAGATATCGAATTCTTTCAGAAAACGCTGCTCGCACTCACCCCGCGCGGGGACGTGATTGATCTCCCAAAAGGTTCCACACCAATAGACTTCGCATACCGAATCCACAGCGATCTCGGAAACCAGTGCTCCGGGGCAAAAGTGAACGGGAAAATCGTTCCACTGCACACAGAGCTTGCCTCCGGCGACGTGGTTGAAATCCTCCGACAGAAACAGAAAAATCCGTCATCAGCATGGCTCTCGTTCGCAAAAACAAACCAGGCACGTGAGAGTATCCGTGCGGCACTCAAAGGAAAAAATTCTGAAAAAATAGAAACGCTTGAGAAGCCATGGACGGTGAAAATTGCCGCGGAAGATCGCCCCGGTCTCATCCCCGAAGTCGAACGTATTGCAGGAACCATGAAAATCAAAATCAAGAAATTAAACCTACCGCCAAAGCAAAAAAATCAGGCGCTCCGCTCGATTTCGCTCGAATGCGTTGGCACGACCCCGAAACGCATATACGCCTTTGCCGAAGCACTTCGGAACGTTGCGGTAATCAGAAAAGTCACCGCGTCAGCGAAAACAAAGAAAAATTCGAATTAGAGAACCGGTTGGCTTCCCTCTGGAACCTCTGGTTCGTGGCGCTCCCGGAGCCGATCCACGATACCGTGGAGTTCTTCGGGTGAATAAAATGCGATAGTGATTTTTCCTGTTGCTCCTACCCGTTCAACTTTCACCCTTGTTCCGAGCGCCTCTTCGAGCTCACGCTCCACAAGAGCGATTTCGGGATCACTCCCTGATTCTTTCGCTACTTCGCTAGATGCTATTCTTTCATTCGTTTTTCGGATGCGGCTTTTGAGTTCGCGTACGCTCACGTTGCTCTTCAAAATATCCTCAAAAAGCGATTGCTGGGCAGCCATGTCGGAAACCATCAGGAGCATCCGCGCCTGACTTTCGGAAACTTTGCCTCGCCCTACCGCTTCCTGTACTTGGTTCGGGAGCGAAAGGAGCCGCATAGTGTTTGCGACTGATTCACGGCTCTTGCCAAGCCGCGCGCCGATTTCCCGCTGGGTAAGCCCGAATTGGTCCTGGAGTTTTGCGTACGCCCGCGCTGCTTCAATTGGACTTAAATCAACGCGCTGGATGTTTTCAACGATCGCAAGCTCAAGCCGCTCTCTGTCGAGTTCCACGCTCCGGACAATCGCGGGAACCCGTTCGAGCCCCACCATTTTCGAGGCGAGGAGTCGTCGCTCACCGGCGATCAGTTGATAGCTCACCTCGGTGCCAGTCTCCGTCACCCGCTCGAGCTTCGTAACCACGAGTGGCTGGATGATGCCAAACTCGCGGATTGAGTTCGCGAGCTCGCGGATTCCTTCTTCGTCAAAATGCCGCCGCGGCTGCTGCGGGTTCGGCGTGATGCGTTCAGTCTCGATTAAGAAAACAGGCCCCTGTACGGGTGCGTCCATTCAGTGAATTTTACGGGTAAATTTTGATTTCAGCAAGAGGATTAGTTACTATTCCTCTTAAGCCCGGGTGGCGGAAACCCCGGTGCAGATTTACCCGCCTAGTTGATGCCGCCGTGGTGGAATTGGCAGACACACAGCACTCAAGATGCTGCGAGCGCAAGCTCATGTCGGTTCGACTCCGACCGGCGGCACCAACTGCGCGGGCGCACACGACTTCCGCCTACGCCCTGCTACGAGAGCTTCGACGGACAAACAAAATCGTGCGCCGCAAGGCATGGGAGTTCGACTCTCCCCCCGGGCACCACAAAAAAAGGCGAATTTT
>JBBTVP010000070.1:0-1860 GCA_038063175.1 Patescibacteria group bacterium | reverse complement strand
AAATTATTACGCGAGAAGAACCCGCAAGTTTTGCTTATGAGGATGATGAAATAATTGGTTTTATGAATAATAGGCCAGTGCATGCGGGGGAGTGTTTACTTATTCCAAAACACCATATTGACCATTTCACGGATATGGATGAAAAATTGGCCGCGCACATTATGGAAATTGCGCAACGGTTGGCTGCAAAGATTAAGGAGAAAATAAATCCTCAACGCATAGGTTATGTTGTCGCTGGCTATGGTATTTCTCATGCTCATTTAATAATTATTCCGCAATATCATGTAAACGATATTACATGCCAACATTTTGCCATTTTGAAAAACGGGGAAATTCATTTTTCCGATCAGCATATTCCGCTCGCTACTCGTAGCGCCTTAGATGATGTGGCAAGTAAGATTCGGCTATAATCCATAGTCATCTTAAGAATTTTCTGCCAAAGAAACTTGACGTCTGTGGCATCCTATTCTAGAATCGACCATCGCTAGAATAAATCATTCTGCGAACTCGCGGCGAGAGAGTCGTCGTAACCCAGTACCTTGAGGAAAAATCATGTCTCTAACACTCGACATAGGAACGAAGCCCGCAGGACTGGAAGTCAAAACGTTCGGGTTCATTGCGGGAAGCCACCCTGTCCTTCTCGGCGACTATGAGATCTCGATCGAGGACTTTCTCATTGCTGCCAATTACGTGCTAACCAACACTGACCTCGATTCCAACGATCCCCGTCTCCAGTTCGTGAAGTGCATCCAGTCGATGAGGGAAGTAGAAGGTTATCAGCCCGGCCGAAAGCGACTGTCACCCTCGGAGCCCCCCGTTCTTCTTCCGCAGTCCTAGCAACTCGCGTTGCTGGAACCGATCCATGGGAGCCGTCTCGCTTACGCGATTCGACTCTTTTTTTATTTATTGAATTTTGAAATTGAATTTTCATAAAGAATTTGTCGCCAAAAAAATTTGAAAACTCAAACGATGTCGCGGCGGAAGCACCGAATAGCGCGGCAACTCCTCACAGTGCTTACTAATACCGCTTCGATATGTCCGCGACGTCGTGCTCGAGGTTTTTTTCGATTTCCTCGATTTCACGGAGGATGTGGTCACGCTTTGAAACTTCATCCGGGGTGAGCGGCCGCCCCGAAGTTCCTGCTGCTAAATCCCTCAACTGATCCATGAGGTCTTTCCGAATTTCCGTGAACCCACGGTGGAAACGGTCTTCGGTTTCACGGAGCTGCTTCTCGAGGAGTCCCCTTTGGAGCGTCCGGATTTTTTTCCGGAAATACACAAAGAGCGATGTCACTACCGCAAGAAAAAATAGTAGCACTCCCGCTATGACTACATAGCGGACATTCCATCCGAAAATACTGACCCCATTTACGACTGATCGTATAACTCGGGGATTCGACTCTCCGGAGATGAGGGTACCGATCTGCTGTTTTGCACGCACCTGCCAATAACCAGCAGAGAGATAGGTCTTCTCGGTGATAGTCCACTCACCGCTCGAATCAGCCGGCACCGTAAACTTAATGGGCTTTTCCCCTTGCTTGGTGAGGGTTACCGTCACAATCGCCTTGGGATCGGATCGCCCTACAATATAGAGCACCTCCTCGAGCGTCCGGAATTCATCAGGGCTTACCGAGATATAGGGTTCCGCAGGCGAAGTCGCGGGCGGTGGCATCACTTGGGCATGAACCGAAAGCACAAAAAAACTGACCGCTGCATATCCAAATATAATCGCGCTGATAGTTTTTTTCATAAGTTCATGATGATCGCCGTATCGCACCCCGCGGCCTGAATCGCCGGAAATCTTCTTTGAATGCATGTTTCAGGTGGTGCTGATGCCGCCGCCACATCGATCCTACAAAA
>JBBTVP010000069.1:0-10436 GCA_038063175.1 Patescibacteria group bacterium | reverse complement strand
GGGAGAGGAACTCACGCTCGAACCTGAACCGCACCCCGGAAAAGGGCAGCCAGAGGTAGCACCGGAAGGCGAAATACTCCTCCCCCGGTACAATCCCGACCGACATCTCCTTCTCGATGAGGCGAAGGCGGTTAAAAAGAGCGCCTCGGTCGGCGATGAGCTCGAGTTTCCACTCGAAGCGCATGAAGACTTCGGCAGAATCGCCGCACAGACCGCAAAACAAGTCGTGCTTCAGAAACTCCGCGATGCCGAACGCGAATCGGTACTCGCCGAATTCAAAAACCGCGAAGGAGAGATTGTCTCGGGACTCGTACAACGTTTTGACCGGGGGAACATCATTATAGAACTCGGCCGTGCAACCGGCATCATGTTCCATGGGGAATCAGTCCCGGGCGAGCACTACAAACCCGGTGACCGCCTGAAGTTCTATGTCGTCGCGATTCAGAATGACACAAAGGTTCCTGGAATCATCCTCTCGCGATCACACCCGAGATTTGTCGCGAAACTATTCGCTCTTGAAGTTCCGGAAGTTTCAGATGGATCAGTTGAAGTGAAAACCCTTGCACGAGAACCCGGAAGCAGGACAAAAATCGCGGTTGCCTCAAAGCTCGAAGGGGTTGACCCCGTAGGTGCCTGCGTCGGGCAACGGGGCACGAGGGTGATGGCAGTTTCAAACGAGCTCGGACAGGAGAAGATCGACATTATCGAATGGTCCGAAGATCCTGCGAAGTTCATCGCGAGCGCGCTCTCTCCTGCGAAGGTGAGAGATGTTGAGATTCTTCCGAAACACGAGGCACGAGTGTTCGTGGACGATGACCAGCTTTCACTCGCGATCGGCCGCGGCGGGCAGAATGTACGCCTCGCGGCAAAGCTCACCGGGTGGAGAATCGACGTGCGGTCAGCCGCGAAACCAGAAGAAGTACAGGCAGAGGGCGTTTCTGAAATACCGGCCGAGGAAACAGGATCGACTGACGGAGACGACGACGGAGGGCTATGAATTGCAAAATATATACTTCCCAGAGCACGGAGTATTTTTCTCCTGAAAAATCTCCTCCCGCTCGGCTCGTCGACCTGCGCGGAGTCTCTGGAAAATATATATTTTGCAATTCATACATAATTGATTAACTATAAAATTCATGACCAATTACCTCGTGTTCGGATCGGTGGTGCTCGCAGTTCTCTGGAGCGTGGGTGTTATGGGGTGGCTTCGAAAACGCCCCTCGGGAAATGCCCGTATGATTGAAATTTCAAAAGCGATTCAGGAAGGATCCTCTGCATACCTTTCGAGGCAGTATCGGTGGATAGGTGTTGTCGCGGCAATTCTTTTTGTAAGTATCTGGATATTCCTCGGCTGGATTCCGGCTTCTGGATTCCTCGTGGGGGGAATTGCCTCCGCCCTCGCGGGCTATATCGGCATGCAGGTTGCGGTTCGCTCGAACTCGAAAACCGCGGCTGCGGCTGAACATGGAATGAATGCCGCGCTCACGCTCGCTTTCCGCGCAGGTTCGGTAACTGGATTTTTAGTAGTGGCGCTCGGGCTCCTCGCGATCGCAGGATTTTACCTCGCAACCGGTGAAGTAGCGGGACTGATTGGCTTGGGTTTCGGCGCGAGTCTTATTTCGATTTTTGCGCGTTTAGGTGGAGGCATCTACACGAAGGCAGCCGATGTGGGAACCGATCTCGTGGGAAAAGTTGAAGCGGGTATTCCGGAAGATGATCCGAGAAATCCTGGCGTTATCGCAGACAACGTCGGCGACAACGTAGGCGATTGCGCGGGTATGGCAGCAGACCTCTTTGAAACATACGTGGTGACTTTGATGGCTGCTATGCTCCTCATTGCCGGACAAAATCTCACTCTCCCCGCTGGCACTCCCGGGATTCCGGTGACACTCCCTTTGGTTTTTGGCGCGCTCGCAATCATCGCTTCCCTTGCGGGGACCCTTTTCGTGAAGCTTGGAAAAGAGAACGGCTCCGGTGATTCTGGTAAGCGCATCATGGGAGCGCTCTACAAGGGGCTTGCGGCTTCTGTAGTGATCTCTGCCGCGCTTTTCTTTTGGGCTTCGCAGGAGTTCGGCACTGCAGGTATGAAAGATCGAATTTTCTGGAGCTCAATTGTTGGGCTCGCGGTAACCGTGCTTATGGTTCTTATCACCGACTACTACACTTCTAAACGATACCGACCGGTGAAATCGATTGCAGAAGCTTCGAATTCGGGTCACGGCACGAACATCATCATGGGACTCTCGGTCGGCATGGAATCTACCTTCATACCCGTACTGGTGATCGCCGCTGGTATCTTTGTCGCCTATTCTCTTATGGGTCTTATTGGAGTCGCAATCGCGGCAGTCTCTATGCTCTCGGTTGCGGGAATCGTAGTTGCCATAGATTCATTTGGTCCTATTACCGACAATGCGGGCGGAATCGCAGAGATGTCTGAAGCGCCAGAAAATGTGCGAAGAATTACTGACGCACTAGACGCGGTTGGGAACACCACAAAAGCGGTTACGAAAGGATATGCCATCGCATCGGCCGCGCTCGCCGCGCTCGTGCTGTTCGCGGGATACGCAGAAGAACTTGCGAGATTCTTTCGTCCGGTGTGTGAAACCGGCAGCGCATGCCCTCCTACGAGCCCGTTTGCTTTCGATCTCCAAGATCCTATGGTCATCATCGGTCTCTTCCTCGGAGGTGCAATTCCCTATTTATTTTCCTCGTTCGCGATGCTCGCAGTGGGGCAAGCTGCCGGAGCGGTAGTTGATGAAGTTCGCCGTCAGTTCAGAGAAATCAAAGGCATCCTTGAGGGAGCGGCCAAACCAGACTACGGTCGCGCAGTTGATATTGTTACCACTGCCGCGCTACGGAAAATGGTGATTCCCGCGCTTATCCCCATTGTTGCCGTGGTTCTCGTCGGTTTCTTCCTTGGGGCCGAGGCGCTTGGCGGATTCTTGATCGGTTCTATTATCTCCGGAGTTTTCCTCGCAATCTCGATGACAACCGGAGGCGCCGCATGGGACAACGCAAAAAAATATATTGAAGCTGGAAACTTCGGCGGAAAGAAATCAGATGCGCACAAAGCGGCAGTAACCGGAGACACCGTGGGGGATCCGTACAAAGATACTGCGGGCCCTGCGATCAACCCGTTAATCAAAGTGATGAACATCGTAGCGCTCCTCATTGTTCCGTTCTTATAAACTCCCTGCTCATACAAAAATGATGAGGCCGCACTTCGAGTACGAGGTGCGGCCTGTTAGTTTGTAGGTGGGACGATGCGGCGGGAGTAGGAGGGAACTCCCCAGCCGACGTGTAACTTATCAGGACGACTGAAAGAAAGATGCACTACCACCTCGCTCGAAACTTCATTTTTTCGTATTCCGAGGTAGGGAATGTGGTCTCTCTGATAGATCGATCCTGGTAGACTGATAACTCGACCAGCGAATTCTCCCCTCGTGCATACCACGAGAGAAATTCCTTCCCGAAGATTGAATGGGGTTCTCCCTCTCTCTTTTAGCCACGCGACTGCTTCCCGAGGAGACATCCCCTCTGTTTCCCTGCCGACTTCTACATCTGCAAGCATGTACCAATCTGAAGCCACTTCCGGAATACAGTTCCGCAAATGACCGAGATTGAGGTTGGATGCGACTCTGTAGTGCCGCATGGGGAAAATTTCATACAGCTGACTAGCGATAGGAACTCCTCCATTCACGAGGAGGATCGTGAGGTGCCCCCTCTGCACTTCCTCGCTGTCCGAAACTAACTTTCCTAATTGATGAAGCGGCGAGTAAGTCTCCGAGGTAACCGCGTGACCAGGTTCACGAAGAAAACCGTAGTGGGCAAAACTCTGAAACTGCTTGTTAAAAAGGCGTTTTGCGTTGAGTTTTGACCAGTACGACAATCTCTCATGATCATTGCCCATCCCATCTAAGGAGTGGGTCTCATGATGCGCCATATGACCCTCCTTTCTTAGGGGTAAGGTGTTTGATTTTTCAAGAAACGTGCGTTTTCCGCGACGTCTCGTACTGGCGATAGGAAACCATGGATGATTGCCGTACGTCAACTTGAACGGTTGACTAATGCAAATCTTGTATTATTATATATCACAGCTTTCTCTAGCGCTTCGCCCGAGAACCAACCAACAAATCGGAGGAATATCCGTGCGAAAAGGATTCACTCTCATCGAACTCGTGATCGTAGTTGCGATCGTTGCGATCGTCGCTGCCGTCACCATCCTGCGCCTCATGGCAGCCAGAGGGGAACATAATCGCTACGTGATCCTCGCGGAACTCGTGGGTGCGTACGAAGAGCCAGTCGTGTATGACTGTTCCCAGGATCGCGGGTGGCTCCTGAAGTGCTCGCTGGATCAGTGCGTACCGATGCAAATCGAGAAGAAACGCGCCGAACTCCTCGAGGAGCCGGTAGGCATTCCCCACTTCTTCATGCGCGAAGTGCAAGCGGGAACGAATCAATTCGTTTTCGAAATCTACGCACTCGAATGGAAAGATGGGAAGCATATCCTTCGCCGAGAGGAACGCCTCAACCCTAACCCGAAACTCCCGGCACTGCGCCGAACGTTCTACCGCATCGAACCCCTCGGGGATGGCATCGAAGTCAAATTACTCAACTAGCACTGCGCTCGCGCCCTGCAACTCCACTTGGAGAGCGGGGCGCAACTTTTTAAATACTCCTGGTATACTCTCCGTATGCTCATCTACCTCTACGGATCCGACACTTACCGCCGAAGCAAAAAACTTTCTGAAATTATCGGTACCTTCCGGATAAAACACCCCGAGGGGGATGTACGACGATTTTCGTTCGAAGATAAGGAAGCCGTACAAATTTTTTCTTCCTTCATCACCGCTCAATCTCTTTTTGGAGGACCGAGGATTGGCATACTCACCGATCTCGAAGATGCTCCAAAGGAAGTGGCAGAACTTTTGAAAGCCGAGAAAGATACAAAGGGTACCACCCTTATCGCTATCTCCGAAAAAAAACTTGGGAGTCCTTTCACCTTTCTCTCGAAAGAACCGGTGCTCATGCAACACTTTGAAACCCTCGATTCAGATGAACTTGAAGCGTTTGGAGTATTGGAAGCAGAAGCACGGGAAATGAAAGTTTCTGCCTCCGCATTGAAAGCGCTCGCCGCAACATTCAAAGGAGACACGTGGGGTTTCGTCACCGAACTCGAACAAGTTAGTCTTGGTGGAGAACAAAAAAAGATGGTTCACGCGCCCCCGTTTTTTACCCTTATCCAAAATCTCAAATCAGGCGACATGGGAACCCGTCTTAGCGCAGTGACGAGACTCATCGAACATGAGGAACCGGCGGCCGCGTGGAATATCGCCGCGTCACTCGCAGAACCCGGTCTTAAGGGAAAGATGGCAGACTACGACATCCTCATAAAATCAGGAAAGCTTGAATATGGAGAAGCGCTCCTCGATTTTGTACTTTTGTAAAAACAGATTGACCTGTTCGCGAGAACCACTTACCATACCTATAGCCACCACAGAAAGGAGGCACATCAATGGAGCTTCGGGAACTTCCCCGGACACTTTTCAATTTGGTCGCCGCCGTAAGTGCGCATAACGACGGACACATGCTCGTCACCGACGGTGTCCGTTATGACTGTGTCCGCACTCTGAAACCATCAGCTCTTTTCGATGGAGCTATCGGACTAGCCGAAAACACTTCGGCCACTCGTTTTGCTCTTTGGGGTCGAGTCCCAAGGGGCGAAGACTCAATTGCTGAACCTCTGCCGATCCTCATCGTCTTGGTCCGCGATGCCGATAAAGGACCTCGACGAGAGAAGATATTAGCCGAGTTCCCAACGGGCAATGGTGGTTTGAACCTCCGAAGCGAAACCACTACCTTCATCGCACTGGTTCTCGAAGCGGCACATGAGCTTGCCGCAATCGCGGAACCTTCAGTAACTTCCTTGGTGGAACAACACCAAGAAGCAACATCTTCGCCCCATGGCTAGACCATGGCGAGGAAACCGCTAACCGCTACGGGTCCCCCATGCGAGCGGCTTTCATTGATTCAAAAAGAAAACTACCGGCTGGCTGTTTTGAGCAGCTTCGAGAGTCTGGACTTCAAACGTGATGCCTTGTTTTTCGGGATAAGGTTTACTTTTCCGGCTTTATCGAGACGCGCGTATACCGTTGCGAGAAGCTTTTCAGACGGCGCTTTTCGGTAGCTCTTCAACGCCTCTCGGAGTGTTTTCATGCTCGCGAGATTCCGGATGCGCCGGCGACGGTTCTGCCGGAGTGCTTTCTTCGCTGATGTCGTGATTGCCATTGGTACCCAAGGTACCCTAGAATCGCACTTCGTGCAAGATATACCCCAGGAGTTGCGTCCTGCTGACCTATCTGCTTAAATACATCCATGCTCCCGAAAGATGATCTCATGCGGTTCGAGAAACGGCTCGAAGCCGCACGCAATGATTTAAAGGAACAGATCGCGAGTCTCGCTGAAAATCCGGAATTCGGATCCGACGTTGACCATTTCGAGGAAGAAGCTGATGAAGCTGAAGAATACAGCAAAAATCTCGGTATTGAAAAGACTCTGAAAGAACGATTGGAGAATGTCGAGCATGCACTCGGGAAAATGGCAGGCGGTACCTATGGCGTCTGTGAATCGTGCGGCGGAGAGATTTCTTCCGACGTACTAAACGTCGATCCGGAATCGCGCCTCTGCAAAACGTGCAAATCAAAAGACCGAACGTAGTAAGGAATGGTCTTTTTTTGTAGCATGACTGGTTACTAACTTATGTCAACAATTTCTAAAATATACTCTGCGGAACTCGAAGGAATTGATGCGCGACTCATTGAGGTAGAAACGGACATCAATGTCGGTCTCGCGAGCTTCACCATCGTTGGCCTTGCTGACAAGGCGCTCTCCGAGGCAAAGGAACGTGTGAACTCGGCACTCAAAAACATCGGTGTAAAAGCGCCGAACCGAGAAAACCGAAGGATTGTGGTAAACCTCGCGCCTGCGGACGTTCCGAAAACGGGTTCACAGTACGATCTCGCCATTGCAGTCGGATACCTCATTGCCACAAAACAGGTTAAGACATTCGACTCCGCAGGAAAGATATTTCTCGGCGAACTCTCGCTCGACGGCCGCCTTCGTCCGGTGAACGGCGTACTCTCGGTAGCTTCTCTTGCAAAAAACGCAGGAGTTTCGGAAATCTATGTACCTGCGCGGAACGCCCCAGAAGCAGCGGTTGTTCCTGACGTCCACGTAATCCCTGTAGAAACATTAGGAGCACTTATCGACCACCTTGAAGGACGACGCGTGATTGATCCAGAAATACATCGAGAACCCGTCCTCGCTCCGTTAGAATCGGGAACGAATCTTGCGGACGTGAAAGGACATGCATCCGCAAAACGGGCGCTTATGATTGCGGCCGCAGGATCTCATAACCTGCTCATGGTTGGTCCTCCCGGCACCGGGAAAACGATGCTTGCTCAAGCACTTTCTTCCATACTGCCGCCACTCACCCTTGCAGAAGCAATCGAGGTGACGAAAATCTGGAGCGCTGCGGGGCTCCTTCACGGTGCGCCGTTCATTGGCTACCGGCCGTTCCGATCACCTCACCAGAGCGCCTCCCCTGCGGCAGTCGTGGGCGGCGGACAATCTCCCCGTCCCGGTGAGATTAGTCTTGCCCACCGTGGCGTCCTTTTTCTCGATGAACTCCCGGAGTTTCGTAGAGACATTCTCGAAGCACTCCGGCAGCCGATCGAATCTGGATCCACCACAATCTCCCGGGTACGGAAAAACCTCACGCTCCCCGCGAAATTCATGCTCGTCGCCGCAATGAATCCGTGCCCCTGCGGCTACTATGGAGACCGGGAAAAAACATGCACGTGCGCTGCCTACGAGGTAATACGCTATGCGAAACGCCTGTCTGGTCCTCTCCTTGACCGGATCGATCTCCAGATAGAAGTGCCGCGCATCCCGCTCGGCGAACTAAGAAATAATCCTCATGAAGGGATGGATTCTAAAGATATGCGAGCGCTTGTCGCGCAAGCAAGAAATATACAAAGCAAACGACTGGAGAAACTTTCCGGAAAATTTACGAACAGCGAGCTTTCTTCAAAAGAATGCGATACCCTCATCCGTTTCGATCCGAGCGGCGAGTTATTTCTCAAACAGATTGTAAGTTCATCTGCTATATCGGCACGCGGTTATTACCGTATTTTAAAAGTGGCACAGACGATCGCGGATCTAGGAGGAGAACCAGTGGTGGGGAAAAAACACCTCGCGGAAGCGGTGAGTTACCGGCTGCGCGAAGCATAAGACGCAGGGTTTAGGGGATAGGGTATAGGGAATAAAGATGTGTGATTTACACACAGGTACCGACTAATCCCCAGTTTCTATAATCCCAAGAGCGGGAGTGCGTTCTTCAGACCGTTGTAAGAAGTCGAAACAATAAGGTAGTTTCCGATAATGCCGTAGTTGAATGAGGCACCCGGCTGAGATCCAATGGCGTATCTGGTTGATTTCCCGCTTACCGTACCTGATTTGAACGGGGCAAACGTGCCGGGCGCTGCGAGATAGAAGCGCGAGAGATCGCTTCCCTCGATGACCGATGCATTCGCTTTCACTTCATCAAGATTCACACCGACTTTCACCTTGAACGCATAGCCAGGCCATACCCCATTTGCGTCATAGTATAGGAACGCGGTGAAATCATCTTCAAACCACGCTGCCATCTGGGCAGCTGCAACCTCGGTTACGAATTCCTTGAGATACATATTCGAAGCAATCTGGCTTCGATTCTGATCCAGAATCACCACTTCTTCGAGCGTCTGTTCCGGTTTACGCTCAAGCGCAGTAAGTGTTATGACCGCAGTGTCGCGAGAGACATTCGGCAGAAGAATTTCGGTTTTTGAAATATCGGGGGTGATGAAGAACGACTGGTGGGGCTTCACCTCGGGTGCCGGAGGAGGAATAACTTCCGTTGGCGGCGGAGGTGGCGGGAGTGTTTCAGTTGATCCGCCTCCGAAAATAATCGGAAAGACAAAATAACCGACTACCACGGCTGCAACCACCGCGATTCCAACCGCAATCCATAGCCAGAGATGTGCACCACTTTTCTTTGGACCCTCTTCTGGGGGAACAAACGATGCGTCCACTTGTGTTTCAGGACGAAACACCGGTTCCGAGGCGTTTCCCGGAGGGAAGATAGATTCTGGCATGGGCATAGAATCGCCACGCTGAATGGAGCGCGTATCAGATTCCATAGTACGCACATTGAGCTGGGGACCTGGAGGCGCACCAAACTTTGATTCATTCCCTCCCTGCGGCGGCATTCCAAATTGATTATCAGCCATTTGAAGAAAATTATACCACACTAAGAGAAGTCAACCTGTGGAGAAGTGCTACGTCTGATTGCTTACCGGGACCGGCTGTCTCCCGCCTCCTGCGGTCGGGATCAGCCTTGGTTCTCGTCGAGTTTAGTTCTGCCTCTCAGAACACCAAGCTAAACTCGACTGCGAAGCATCCCGCACAGCAATCAGACTCCGCGTTAGATTTTAAAGGAGCATATGCTCCTGGACTTAAGAGAAAACAAGAAGAAACTAACGAAACATTAGTTTCTTCGCAGTTATTTACGAGCGTCTCGGGCGACGATCAGAGTGGTGACGCCTGTCGCCGCCGCCTTCCTCCGGTGGTCGCGGCGTGGTTTCGGACATTGCCTTCAATGAAAGCCCGATCTTTCCGCCTTCCACACGTATAACCTTGGCACGCACGAAGTCCCCTTCTTTTACTACATCTTCAACTTTGTTTACGAATCCGCCGGCTTTGAGCTCGGAAACATGGATCATGCCGTCCCTGCCGTTTCCAAAATCAACGATTGCGCCAAACTCGAGAAGCCGCGAAACGGTTCCTTCGACAATATCACCAATCGCATACACCTTCACAATGGATGCGACCGCATCGTAAGCCGCCTGTGCTTTTTCATGTCCGATCGCGGTCACGAATACCTGCCCGTCTTCCTCGATGTCGATTGAAAGCGCGCCGGTTCTTTCGATGATGCCGTTGATCACCTTGCCTCCGGGACCGATGACTTCTCCGATTTTATCTTTCGGAATCGAAATGGTCATAATGACCGGAGCGTAGTCGGAAACTTTTTCGCGCGGCGAGGAAAGTATCTTATCCATCACGTCCAAGATTTTGAATCGCGCGGCTTTCGCCTGCTCGAGCACCTCACCCACCATGCTCGGAGTTACCCCGGTGATTTTTACATCCATCTGGATTGCAGTGACGCCGTTCCTTGTTCCCGCCGCTTTGAAATCCATATCGCCATAGTGATCTTCCGGTCCCTGGATGTCGGTCAACACTTTGTAGCGTCCTTTATCGTCGCTCATGAGCCCCATCGCGATTCCCGCGACCGGCTGCTTTAATGGAACTCCCGCGTCCATGAGAGAGAGAGTAGTTGC
>JBBTVP010000068.1:0-4251 GCA_038063175.1 Patescibacteria group bacterium | reverse complement strand
CGGACGGTTCCACGGACTGTCGCTGGCTGGTTCGGGGTGAGCGCCGCAATAGGAGTTATTTTTGAAAAATCTTCGTAGCGTGACGGAAAATGAAAAAGAAGTTCTTTCACCGTGCGGATGCCGAGCTTGCCAAGCTTTGAGAGGAATGAGGGCGCGAGTCCTCGGATTTTCGAAAGTTCGGTAGAGAGGGTAATCATGGGGAGGGTGCATCCACCAACCGTTCAATGTTTATACATAAGTCCTCGGATATTTTTCACGCGAGAGTATGTATGCCGTGAACATGTGCGCCCACCAGGAATCGAACCTGGAACCTTCTCGTTAAGAGCGAGCTGCTCTGCCAGTTGAGCTATGGGCGCGTTTTCTTGAAACTCGCCCATATTTTACTACAGAAAAAATAAAATATCTATCACCCCGAGTTCATAGGTCCCTATGTTATAATGTGCGGTAATGTCATTCTTCAAAGCGAAATCACGGCTCAAAGTGCTCTTTGTCGCACCCGAAGCATCGCCTTTTATCAAAGCCGGTGGTTTAGGCGAGGTCATGTTTGCACTGCCCCGCGCGCTTGTACGTCTCGGGTATGATGCTCGGCTCATGGTGCCACGCTACGCAGGCATTGATCTTGAAAAATTTACCCTCGAAATGGAGATGGAAGGACTCCGGGTTCCGACGGGAGCAGAAGGAACCGACGAACAGGAACCAAAGGAACTTATCTGCAACGTACGTCGGTTTGTTCCCCGTGAGGGGAACGGCGGGAAACGCGCCCCGGTGCATACATATTTTTTAGAGAATCTTGAGTACTACGAAAAACGATCGAACATCTACGGATATTCAGATGACGCGATCCGTTGGGCGCTCCTCTGTCGTGGTACCCTCGAATTCCTGAAACAATCCTCCTGGATTCCTGATGTAATCGTAGCTTCCGACTGGCAGACCGGGTTTCTCCCAAACTACCTCCGGACGGTTTACCGTGACGTGGACAAGTTTGAAAATATCGCGACCGTATTCATGATCCACAACCTCTACTACCAAGGGGTATTTGACCACCGATTTGTGACAGAAATGGATTACGACGACGGACATTCGCCACTTCCCTCATTTTTTGATCACCGGCTCTTGAAGACAAATGGGATGCGCCGCGGCATCGTCCATTCAGATTTGGTCTCGGTGGTATCCCCCACCTACGCACGCGAAATTATGACATCGGAATATGGTGAGCTTTTGGATAGCTTGCTTCGCGAACGGCGAAGCAGGGTGTACGGTGTCTTGAACGGTATCGATTACGAAGATTGGGATCCGGAGCATGATCGCTACCTTGCAGAAAACTACGATCGGAGCCATCTCGAAGCGCGGTCGGGTAACAAGCGGGAACTCCAGTCTCGATTCGGACTCGAAGAGCATGACCATGCGTTTCTTATTGCGATCGCGTCGCGTTTCTCGGAGCAAAAAGGGTTCGATCTCCTTTTCTCCTCTGTCGATGTGATATTGAGAGAGTTGCATGTCCAGTTCGCGATTCTTGGTACCGGGGACGGAAAGTATATGGGTTTTTTCCAAGATCTTGAGCGTCGCTACCCGGGTCGGGTAGGAACTCACCTGTCATTTGACACGGTTATGCCGCACATGATCCATGGAGGAGCAGATGCAATACTTATGCCATCGAAATTCGAACCCGCGGGACTGCTCCAGCTCGAAGCGATGCGCTACGGCGCAATTCCGATCGCGCGGAGCACCGGAGGCCTCGCAGATACCGTCGAAGATTTCGATCCGATGAAAGGAATCGGGACCGGATTCACATTCCGGGATTTCGATGCCCAGGCAATGATGGTCGCGGTGGTGCGGGGGTATGAAAATTTCAGAAACACGAGTGTCTGGCGGAACATTCAGCGGCGCGCCATGGGACGAGATTTTTCATGGGATACCTCCGCGAGGGAGTACGGTCACCTCTTCTCACTCACAACCGGGTTTCGGAAGCGGACGGTGGAGCGGGAGTAGCCACTAGCCACTAGAAATTAGCCAATAGCGCAAACATGCGAATGCACCTTATCTCCATAACTAGTGGCTAGTGGCCAATCACTAGTGGCTATTCCCATGAAGTGGGCAAATTTTTTACATATCTACCAACCCGCTGAACAACAGCCGGATATTTTAGAATCGATCGTAGTACAGAGCTACCGGCCAATCATCGAAAAGCTGAAGCAGGAAAAAAAGGTCCGCCTCACGTTTAATGTGAACGGCGCGCTCCTTGAACTCTTCGATAAATACGGATACCGAGATTTGATCGACGGACTCCGGATGCTCGGGGAAGAAGGGCGCGTTGAGTTCACGAGCTCTGCAAAGTATCATGCGTTCCTCCCTTTTCTTTCTGAAGATGAAATCGTACGACAAATTCAGGCAAATGACGAAACGAATAAATTTTTCTTAGGTGAGGCGTATGATCCGGAAGGATTCTTTCCGCCCGAGATGGCATACGACGAAAAATTCGTGCCCATTATTTCAGAACTTGGCTTCCGGTGGATCATGTTGGATGAAATTGCCGCAACAGGAAACCCCGGCGAAGTTGACTACTCAAAACTCTACCGTATCAAAGGATCGAAGCTTCTTGCATTTTTCCGTGAGCGGCGGCTTTCGAACCTCATCATGAGCGCGGTAGTTCGTTCGGTTGCGACGCTCGAGGAAGCCATGCGAGATGACCTTACGAGCGGTCGCTACCTCGTGACCGCGATGGACGGCGAAACATTCGGTCACCACCGCCCTGGTCTCGAGAAAATGCTCTTTGAAGTGTTTAGTTCAAAACAATTCGAACTCATCAAGATTTCTGAACTTTCTCTGCACTATCGGAACATTGCCGAAGTTTCACCGGTGAAATCAACGTGGGCTTCTTCAAAAGAAGATATCGACCGCGGGATACAATTCCTCTCGTGGTCAGATCCCGAGAATCCAATCCACAAATGGCAATGGGAGCTCGTTTCAATCGCGCTCCGTGAGGTATACGCGATGGAGGTATCGCATCCCCGGTACGAAGTGGTGCGGAAGAAGATGGATCTCGCACTCGCCTCTGATCACTTCTGGTGGGCTTCCGCGAAGCCATGGTGGAGTATGGAAATGGTGGAGGATGGCGCGTATCGGCTCCTCGATACGGTGAGGTCAATTCCTGAGGTGGGGAGCGAGAGTCTCTCACGGGCTCGCGAGCTCTACGAGCACATTGTCTCGACCGGCTTCAATTGGCAGCGCACTGGGAGAATCCGAGAGATGATGAAAGAGCAACGCTCGATTCTCCGAATTCCTTTCAAAGACCGGACGATTGGCAAAGGTGGCGCGGAGCGTGGCGTGTACCATGCGTTCCTCGACATGATGGCAAAACTCGAAAAAGATGCTGCCGCAAAAAGTGAGTATGAAAAAGCAATTCTTTGGCGGGACGCCATTTTCAAACTAGAGCACAAGCTCGATATCTACGATACGATTAATGCGATTGATCTTCTTCGCGTAGAAATTCCTCACGAGCAAGTAGAACGCATGATTGAAATCTATAAAGAAAAATATCGGAAGATCCGCGGGGGCCAGCCCGAGCAGCGGGGAAGTTGACGTATCTATATAAACGTGATACTCTAGCATCAGTTCCTCGACAACGTATCGAGGTCCGTTCTCTGGCGGAAATCCGGAGAGGGTACTATGCCCGCGCTAACCGGGCAGAACGGAATAAGGAAAATGGTTGCGCAAACCAACCTCGCTGCGATGCAGCGGTTCTTTGGTCTCACTGCAAGCGTTGTCGATCTCGTAGTACGTGGAGCTCGGAATCCGGCTCACGTCTCCGATCTTCTCCAACAGGTGAAAGAACACGAAAACTTCGCCACTCGGCTTGGGCTCGAACCAGTTATCTCCGATCCAGAAGCCGAAGCCGTGAAGTTCACGGTGGAAGACTGGTTGCGGTTCTACCGCGACGATTGTGGAATTTCGATTAGCGAGAGCGACATCGTGATCCCTGCTCCGCCCACATTCCCCCACTGGCTTGTGGCCGAGCCTGCGGCGCTTACCCCGAACCAGGGCTACGCGGCAATGGAACGGCGATTCGGAGGCAACCAGTGCTGGCGACACACCGGGAACCTCGATGTCTACGAGCGTATCCACTCCTTCATCGGTGTCCGCGCGTTCTACGTCCGCGCTCGTATCGAAGCGGATGAGGAGCTCAAGGATCAGTCGGCGCAGATGATCTGGGATGCGAAGACTCCTACGCTCTCGCTCCACGTAAGAGAAGCC
>JBBTVP010000067.1:0-2747 GCA_038063175.1 Patescibacteria group bacterium | reverse complement strand
TGCCGAGGTTAAAGCGAAGTTCCTGCCCGGTCTGCGAGGATGGTGCGAATGCGCTTGAAACAAACGTGAGACCGCTGGGCAGCATGATGCGCGCGGTAATCTGGGATACCGCGTTCGTCGAGCTTTCATTCCGATAGCGGAGCGTGTAGATAACCGTGTCCCCGGGTGCCGGTTCCGCCCGATCAACCCGCGGTTCGATTACGACCGACGGCGCGATAACTGCCGGAGGAATAATCGCAGGAGGCGGAGTGAAAGATGGAGGGGGAGTCGTGAAAATTAGTTTTGTCACAAAGCTCACCACATTTCCCTGAATCGTTCCGAATGAGTTCTGGGCGACCACGCGATAGTAATATGTAGTGTTTGGGAAGAGGTTAGTAAGAAGGTAAGAATGCTGAACCGTGCCATAGCCGAATCCAAGATCGCGGTTCGTTGTAGTGTTGCCAAGTGACGGAGTATTTCCCCACTCGAAGCGTGCATGCGTAAGTGATCCGCGAGGATCCACGGTGCTATTCATCTGTGCCGACGTCGGCTCTACAAACGACGCGCCATTCGTCGAGACGAACGGAAGATTGCTCCCGGTAATTCCACCTGATGTGGTGAACGAGAAAATACTTCCCTGACCGACGCCGAAACTATTTTGCGCGACTGCACGGAAATAGTACGTAGTGCCGGGATTTAAATTCGTAAGAAACAGCGAAAAGGGCGTGCTCCCTGATCCGGAACTAATCTGCTGGTTGCCAACCGCATTTCCGAGCGCCTGGCTCGTACCCCATTCGAACCACGCGGTGACATTCTGGCCATTTCCCGTTACAGCTCCCTGAAGATAGGCGGACGTCTGAGTAATAGAGCTTGCGCCAAACGTCGTTGCGCTTGGAATAGTGCCTTGGAAGCTGGTTCCGGTCGTAAAGCTCAAGACGCTTCCATAATTCGTACCAAAGCTATTCTGCGCCACGGCGCGATAATAGTAGGTGACTCCGGTAGCAAGGTTATAGGAAGTGAATGAATAGTTCGTCGAGAAACTACCCGCGCCAAAACTCTGGAAGCCAATTGAGTTTCCGAGCGACGGTGAAGTTCCGTATTCAAACCATGCAATTGTGTGAGAAGAATTTGGGCTTACAGCACCATTCATGGTTGCACTCGAAAAGCCGACATTCGTTGCGGAGTTTGTCCACACGGTAGGGGCCTGCGAACCGCCGCCAATGGGACTGCCCGAAGTAGTGAAGGAAAGAATTGATCCTACCGCAGAACCCATGCTGTTTTGGGCGATAATTCGGAAGTAGTACGTGGTATTCGGCGAAAGACTGAAGAGCGAAAAACTCACCGTGCTGTTGCCATTGCCACTCCCAAGTGATTGGTAACCAGAAGTATTACCAAGGGAATACGAACTACCCCATTCGAACCACGTGGTGGTATGGAGACCATTCGGATTCACGGTTCCCTGGATCGTTCCCGAGCTCTGGGTGATTGAGTATGCAGAATTTGTAGTTACACTCGGCGCCGATCCCTGTGGCTGTCCCGGCTGCGTGGTGAAGGAAAGGACAGATCCATGGGTTATACCATGGGTATTCGAACCCACCGTGCGGAAATAATACGTGGTGTTTTGCGAAAGATTCTGTAGGGTGAACGAGATTGATTGAGACGAATGACCGCTGCCGAGATTCTGACTGCCAATGGTATTCCCCAGTGAAGGTGTGGTGCCGTATTCGAACCAACCGCTCGTGAATGATCCGTTTGGATTTATAGTGCCATTCATGGTTCCCGAATTCTCTCCGACGCCGGTAGGGGAATACGTAGTAACGGTTGGCGCAGAACCGGTTTGCTGGTTTGTCTGCGTCATAAACGATCGGATAATGCCGTATGCCGTGCCGAGATTATTCTCGGCCACGGTACGGAAATAGTACGTGGTATTTGCGGAAAGACCCGAAAGGAAATTATTTACAGCAACATACGAAGTTCCTGCGCCGACTGACTGATGAGTAGTTGTATTGCCGAGTGATGCAGAAAGTCCCCATTCAAACCAAGCACTTGCCTGGTTTCCGTTTGGATTCACTGCTCCCTGCAAAGTGGCGCTGCCGGTCGAGATATTTGATGCATCGTTCGTAACTGCGACTGGCAGAGATCCTGGCGGAGGAGGTGGAGTGCCACCGGATGTGGTAAAGCTCTTTATTGCACCGCGACTCGTGCCAAAAGTGTTTTTTGCAACGGCACGGAAGTAATAGGTCGTACCAGGGGCAAGACCGCTCGCTTGTGCGGAAAAAGTTGTATCAAGTGACTGGGGGTAACTGATGATGTCATAACCAGCAGAAAGCCCGTTCGAGAGTGTCCCCGAAGTGCCGTATTCAAACCACACGATAACCTGTTCATTCGATGTCTGTACTTCACGACCAAGAAAACTCGCGGAATTTGTAGTGACACCGTTCGCATCAAACGTGGTAACTGTGGGAACTCCTGAAGCGAAGACAGGAACTGCAAAAAGCGCAGTTGCTGCGATCACTGCCATAATTGAAGTAAATGTGAATACTCGCTTGATTCGGAACATCATATAATGATTAACTTTTTTTATTATTCTTGGTGACGCCAAGATTGATCTGGCAAATCATATAAAATTACAAGAGAAATGTCAATAGCGCGAAAATAGCGCAAATATTGACATTTTATGAGTAAAAAGGTAATATAACAGCCGGAATTCGGGACCCGCCATCCCCCCTCAATCCGAACACCCTCACGTGCGGTGTTTTTTGTTTCTC
>JBBTVP010000066.1:0-9895 GCA_038063175.1 Patescibacteria group bacterium | reverse complement strand
GATCTAACGGAATGCTGCGGGTGGATGGTTCGGTTGAGGAAGCGCTTCCGGCAACTACCTTTCGGGTACGCTTGGCGAGCGGAGAGGTGATACTCGCGCACCTCGCGGGCAAAATGCGTCTCCACTACATTAAAATCCTTCCCGGTGACCGGGTGATTCTCGAGATGACCCCGTACGACAAGACGAGAGGGAGAATCGTGCGGAGGCTCTAAAAAAGAGCCACTAGGGTTTAGCCACTAGCCACTAGTGGCCATACTCTAATGGCTAGTGGCTATTCATGAAAGTTCGATCATCGGTGAAAAAAATTTGCGCAAAGTGTAAGGTAGTGCGCCGTGGAAAGCGCGTGCACGTTATTTGCGATATTCCGAAACATAAGCAACGGCAAGGATAACCAATATGCGTATTAGCGGAGTCAATATTCCAGACGAAAAGAGAATCGACATCGCGCTCACCTATCTCTACGGGGTGGGTCATTCGCTTTCTAAAAAAATTCTCGAGGCGGCGCATGTTGATCCTTCGAAGCGGACAAAAACGCTCGTTCCCGAAGAAGTAAATCGGATCCAAGAATACATGGAGAAGCATCATAAGGTAGAAGGAGAGCTCCGGCAGGTAATCAAGCAGAATATAGGGCTGCTCAAAGAAATCGGTGCGTACCGCGGGATGCGACACTCGCGGAGACTTCCGGTTCGCGGACAGCGGACGAAGACAAATTCGCGCACGGTTCGCGGAAATGTCCGGAAGACCGCAGGAAGCGGTAAACGGAAAGTGGAACTGAAATAGTGCACTCATATTTAAACATTTAAATATTTAAATCCTCACGATTTATGGGAAAGAAAAAAGTAGCAGCTCAAACCGGCGAAGCAGCGCTCAAAGAAAAAGCGGCTGTTGAAGATGCAATCGTGAAAAGCGCGGCAAAGCCCTCTTCTTCGAAGCGGTTTGAAACCGGCCGCGTCTACGTTGCGGCGTCCTACAACAACACGATTATTTCGATCACCGACGAAAAAGGAAATCTCATTGTGTGGAGTTCGGCGGGAGCGCTCGGATTTTCTGGTCCGAAGAAAGCAACTCCCTTTGCTGCGGCGAAAGTGGTTGCAGCACTCGCAGAAAAAATACAAAAGACCGGGCCTATGAATGTTCACGTGCTCGTCTCGGGGATTGGCGGTGGCAGGGATTCCGCACTCCGATCACTCGCAAACCGAGGATTCACCCTTCTTTCAATCAGAGATGTCACCCCCATTCCCCACAACGGTCCACGACCACCGAAGGTGCGGCGCGTATGAGCATCATATTTCAACGTTTAAAGATTTAAATATTTCCTATGTTCAACACCACAGAAAAACGCGAACGGCGGCTTGGTACGAGACTTTTTCTCAAGGGCACTCGTTGCCAGTCACCAAAATGCGTGAACGCACGCCGGCCACACCCACCAGGAGTACACGGCAAAGACCGTCAACGTCCGCTTTCAGAATTTGGCCAGCAATTACAGGAAAAGCAGAAATTCCAGTGGAGCTATGGGCTTCGCGAGGCGCAGCTGAAACGTGTATTTAAAGAGGCCATAAAAAACCCCGCGGTGACCGGAGATATCTTCCTTTCCCTACTCGAGCGTCGCCTTGATAACGTCGCTTATCGTCTTGGGTTTGCATCGTCGCGTGCGGTCGGGCGACAACTCGTCGGTCACGGGCACCTTTTCGTAAACGGAAGAAGGGTTACGATACCTTCTTATCGCGTTCACGTAGGTGATGTGATTACGATCCGGCCCCAGTCAAAAGAACACGCGGGATTAAAGAATCTTTCCGAAACCATGAAAACCTACGAGCCACCAACCTGGCTTTCCTTGAATAAAGAAACACTTGAGGGCAAGGTGGCGAGCATGCCGAAAGATTTTGACACATCGTTTGATGTGAACATGGTCGTCGATTATTATTCAAAAGTCGTGAAATAAAAAACATGAAATACGAATATTTGAGCGATTCCGCATCCATTAAAACCATCTCCGAAGATGGGAACGTTGGCGTGTTTGAAATTGAAGGTCTCTACACCGGTTACGGTGTTACCGTCGGTAACGCACTTCGTCGGGTACTCCTCTCGTCGCTCCCCGGCGGCGCTATCACCCAGATCAAAGTGGGAGGAGTAAGTCACGAGTTCAGCACGATTCCCGGGGTTGCCGAAGACATGGTTGAGATTATTTTAAACCTGAAGCGAGTGCGATTCCGGATCCACACAAGCGAACCACAAATTCTCTCCTTGAAGTTTAAAGGTGAGGGGAAAGTGACTGCAGGCGACATCGAGGGAAATTCCGAAGTTGAGGTGATCACCTCGGATGCCCACATTGCGACGGTGACGGATAAAGGCGCTGAATTTAGCATGGAACTTACCATTGAAAAAGGATTAGGATATGTTCCCGCTGAAGCGAGACGTTCCGAAAAGCTTCCGATTGGAGTTATTGCGCTCGATGCTATTTTCTCTCCGGTTACGAAAGTAAACTTTGACGTAGAGAATATGCGTGTCGGCGATCGGACGGACTACAACCGGCTTCGGATTACGATCGAGACTGACGGTAGCATCACTCCGTCGCAAGCTCTTAGAAAGTCAGCGAGAATTCTCCAGGACTTCTTTACGAAGATTGGCGCAATTGAAGCCACTGAACCGGTAGTCATTCCTCTCGATGACAAAAAAGAAGGTAAGAAAAAACGAGCCGCTAAAAAAGCCAAGTCAAAAAAAGGCGAAGAAACCGAGGCCGACGCAGCTGAATCAGAAGACGAAGCATAGTTGCCATGAGAAAGTTCAACCGTATCCGGGGTCGCCGGAAAATTTTTATGAAGAGTATCGCCGCAAACCTTGTTATGAGGGAACGGATTGAAACCACGGTCGCGCGCGCGAAAGAGGTGCGTCCGTTTGTGGAGAAACTCCTTACGGTTGCAAAACGCCAGAATCTCGCGAGTCTCCGTATGCTCCTCGCAAAGCTTCCTAAGGATTCTGCCGAAAAAATGTATTATGACATCGCACCACGCTACCGCGAGCGGCGGGGCGGATACCTTAAGATCACGAAGCGGACGGAAACGAGGAAGCGTGACGGCGCTCCCGTTGCGATCATTGAATTTGTAAAGTAATCCCAAATATACGAATGAAAATTCAATATACCAATTTGTATATTAACGAAAATTAGTATATTAGCGAATATTCACATGAACCACGTAATTGACGCAACAGGGGAGCGGGTAGGTCGGATCGCATCAAAGATTGCGGTGATCCTCCAGGGGAAATTACACCCGTCGTACGAACGGCGTATTTCGGGTACCGATCACGTCACCGTGAAAAATGCGGCTAAAGTTTTCTTCTCGGGTAGTAAACTTGAAACAAAAGATTATAAACGTCACACCGGATACATGGGGCACCTTCGGAAGAAACCAATGAAAATTGTGTTTAAGGAATCACCTGAAGAGGTAATTCGGCGTGCGGTATATAACATGCTTCCGAAGAACCGACTTCGTACCGGACGCCTGAAACGTCTCGTGATCGAGCGGTGACAGGAGGGTAGAGAACAGGAAGTAAGAAATAGGGTATAAGATAGGGAATAAGAAAAAAGCATTCAATCATGGTAACTACAAAAACAGTCCCCGCGCAAAAAACCGAAGAGCGGAAATCCCGCGAACGGTACGTTGAGGCAACTGGTGGAAGAAAAACAGCGATAGCCCGTGCACGGCTCTTCTCAAGCGGCTCTGGTTTTACGGTGAACGGTAAGACATACCAGGAATATTTTCGCGGTGAAAAGCATCGTACCATCGCATTATCTCCGATCGAGGTCACTAAAGAAGCGGTCAGAGTTTCCGTGATGGTGCGCGGTGGTGGTATCAATGCGCAGGCAGAAGCAGTCCGAAATGCGGTTGCAAAAGCGCTCGTGAAACTGAACGCCGAGTGGAAAAAACGACTGAAGCGGGAAGGATTCATCACTCGCGATTCCCGTATGGTGGAACGAAAGAAGTATGGTTTAAAGAAAGCCCGACGTGCACCGCAGTGGCAGAAACGGTAAGGGTTCGGCAACTTTTCGAGCAATGGCGAACGTCCTTATATCTCCTCGATTCCTCTTCGTTTTCGTTGTCTTTATTCTTGCGATTAACATAGCCGCGATCTCGTTTGGTTGGTACCTTACGATTCCCTGGCTCGACAACATTCACCATTTCTTGGGTGGCTTGTGGATCGGTCTCATCGGGCTCTATCTCGTAAGGCATCGCCCGGGACTTTTCACCGCACCGGATTCATTCATCGGCGGGCTTCTCGCGATTCTCGCGCTCACCGCACTTGCCGGAGCTGCTTGGGAAGTCTATGAGTTCGTGCTCTATGGGATTCTCGCTCCAGCTCCCCCTCAATTCAGTCATGCGGATACTATCTCTGACCTTTGCTTTGATCTCTTAGGAGGTGCCATGGCATTTTGCCTTGCTCGGAAATCAGTGTTTCGCCGGTAACGTGCGTAACGATATCCCAGGTGAACGGAGGAGCGCAGTTGCGGTTCTCGAGTTTTTGTATTTGTATATAACTATAGACCCATATCTTCCATGAAATTCATTGTGAACGGAGGAAGAAAATTGAGTGGAACCGTAACGGTTTCCGGATCGAAGAACGCCGCGACTCCAATCATCGCCTCGACGATCCTTACCGATGAGCCCTGCGTGTTAAAAAACATTCCGCGGATTAGAGACGTGGAAACCATGCTTGAAATACTGGAGAGCATGGGGGGAAAGGTGCGGTGGATTGATCCCCATACCGTTGAAATTGTGAATGCAAACCTCGATCCCCAACGGATCAACCAAAAACTCGTCGGGCGGATCCGGTCATCGATTCTGCTCGTGGGACCGCTCCTCGCGCGTTTTGGTGAGGCGAGTTTCGTGATGCCGGGAGGATGTCGGATTGGCACACGGCCGATCGACACCCACCTCGAGGCCTTCAAGGAGCTTGGCGCCTCGATTACGTTCGAGGATGGTATTTACCACCTTTCGCTTTCCAAGAAACCGGCGTCTAATGTCACCCTTCGTGAATTTAGCGTCACTGCGACGGAGAACATGATGATGCTTGGTGCGCGTCACGCGATTACCGTTCATCTCGCTGCTACCGAACCGCACGTCACCGATCTTGGAATATTTCTGAAGAAACTTGGAGCGCACGTATCGGGACTCGGCATGCATACAGTTTCGGTGAGTCTGAACTCTGCAATAAAGGGGACTATCACCCACTCGGTTATCCACGATGAGGTGGAAGCGGGGACGTTCGCAATTCTCGCTGCGGCTACGAAAAGCGATTTGGTCATTGAGGGCGCTCCCATTGATTCTCTTGAAGCAACATTGAGTAAGTTGAAGGAAATGGGAACAATCTTTGAAGCATCTCCCGGCAGACTTTCGGTTGCGGGACATAATTCTCTTATTACTGCGGCGAAAATCGAGACGCGCATGTACCCGGGTATCCCCAGTGATCTCCAGGCACCGTTCGGTGCGCTCGCAACGCAAGCACAAGGAACATCGCTTATTTTTGACACTCTCTATGATGGTCGGTTACGATATATTGACCAATTGAAGCAGATGGGCGCAGATGCATCTGTGCTCGATCCGCACCGTGCGCTCGTGAAGGGGCCGTCGGTACTTCAAGGGACGAAGCTTGATATGCTCGATCTTCGGGCGGGTGCTACTCTTATTATCGCAGCGCTCATTGCCGAAGGAGAGACGGTACTCGAGGGAGCAGAGCAGATTGACCGGGGATATGAACGGATTGATGAACGACTGCGCGCGATTGGCGCGGACATACAGCGAACTAACAACTGAAGACTTACCACTAAAAACAATGTGTAAAAAGGTTTTAAGTTTTCCGATATTAGTTATAAGTTAATTATATGTTCACCAGAAAAATAGGCATTGACCTCGGCACGGCAAATACCATCGTCTTCGTACCTGGAAAAGGATTCGTTATCAACGAACCAACCATCGTAGCGCTCTCGCTTCCCGAGAACAGCGTGCTCGCGGTTGGTCGCGAAGCAAAGGAAATGATCGGGCGGACTCCCGACGATATCGTTGCGTATAAGCCCCTGAAAGACGGGGTGATTGCCGACTACTACATCACAAAGGCGATGTTAAGGTATTTTATCGCCAAGGCGACTGGCCCCATGAACATCGTGAGGCCGGAAGTCGTAATTTCAGTACCCGCGGGTATTACCGCGACTGAACGTCGGGCAGTCGTGAACGCGGCACGCGAGGCGGGCGCGAAGGAGGCCTATATCGTAAAGGAGCCGATTCTCGCGGCATTAGGCGCTGGTATTCCCATCAACGCCCACTCGGGAAACATGATTATTAATATCGGAGGCGGAACTTCTGAAGTTGCCGTAGTTTCTCTCGGTGGCATTGTGTCATGGACGAGTCTCCGGGTTGCCGGCAACAAATTTGACCAGGCGATTATGGATTACGTGAAGAAAAAATATTCACTTTCGATAGGCGAGCAGACGGCAGAGAACGTGAAAATTGAAATCGGATCCGCGCTTGCCACAAAAGACCAGCTCGAATATGAAGTGCGAGGTAGAGATCTTGTTTCCGGTCTTCCCCGTGATATTGTGATTCGCTCTAATGAAGTCGCGGAGGCATTCACCGCGCACCTTCTCGATATCGCAAACTCGGTGCAGGGGGTATTCAACACAACTCCGCCTGAACTTGTCGCAGATATTATGGAGAAGGGGATTGTGCTCTCTGGCGGTGGTGCGCAGATTCGACATCTCGAAGAGTTCTTCAAGCGGATGACTGGCGTTTCTACATACCTCGCCCCGGAACCGCTCTTCTGTGTGGCAAAGGGCACCGGGCTTATTCTCAATCACTTGGACGTCTACAAAAAGACGCTTTTGAATAAGCGCACTTCCGTAGCTTCATAACCTTTCGTGGCAACCCCAACGGAATTACAGCAGATGTTCGGGCGGCTTCTCACCACAGGGCGGCTTGGACACGGATACTTTTTTTTCGGAGAATCGGGGAATGCCATGCGGCGTTTCACAAAATCTTTCGCCGCATACATTGAACGGAATTCTTGGACTGACGAAGGGGGAACGCTTCTTGATGCTGAATTCAGGGAAGGTATGACATCATCGGGAATCGATGAAGCGCGTACCATCGCCCAATTTCTCTCGGGAAAGCCATTTCGAGCGACGCGGCGCACCATAGTCATTTACGATATCCACGAGCTTACCGTGCACGCCCAGAATGCTATTCTGAAGATAGCCGAAGAGCCGCCGCCCCACGCTCTCATCCTTATGACCGCGCTCCATTCCGAAGCAGTTATTCCCGCGCTTGCGTCACGGTTTCAGAAGTTTTACGTTTCTTCGGCAGGGGAAGCATTTGTTCCCGATGAAGATTCCCTGGGAGTCGCACAGCAAATTCTCGCGGAACAGGGCCGGAGGCGTGCCGATATTTTGAAAGCCGCGCTTGAAGACAAGGATCCCGCGCCGCTCGTCTACGCATTGCTCCATTTGCTTCGAAAAGATATTACGAGGAATGCGCGAACCATTAAGGCGCTTCTCTTTCGGTGGACGGCAATGAATCAGTGGAATACGAACCGCCGGCTCCAAATCGAAGCAGCTTTGAATAGCCACTAGCCACTAAGATTTTATTACTCGCGTGGATAAAGATAAATGTAGTAGGATTTTCGTTAGTGGCTAGTTACTAGTGGCCAGTGGCTTATGCTATGGAACAACTTCTCAAAAATATTGAATCAGAGTTTGGTCTTGTCCGTGATGGGTTAAAAACCGAACTCTCGGCGCTCCGCACGAACCGTCCTACTCCTCAACTGGTGGAGAATATCAATGTTTCCTATGCGGAATCAGTAATGAAAGTGAAGCAGCTTGGATCTATCTCGGTGCAGCCGCCCCGGGATATTGTGGTTACCCTCTGGGACAAAGGTGCGGCGGGAGCTGTTGCGAAGGCAATCGAAGAGGCGAACATAGGCATGAACCCGGCGGTGCAGGGGAACGCAGTTCGGATGAGTCTGCCGCCGCTCACCGAAGAGCGTCGCGAAGATCTTATGAAAATTGCAAAAGGGATTGCCGAAAAGGCGAAGATCAAAGTCCGTTCGCTTCGGGATGGTGCGAATAAAAAAGTGGAAGCGGCATTCAAAGAAAAAACGATCAGTGAAGACCAGAAGTTTAAAGTAAAGAAGCAGGTGCAGGATATCGTTGATAGGGGGAACGCCGAAATCGAGTCGCTCTTAGGAAAGAAGGCGGGGGAGATTGGGGAGTAGAAGGTGGCAACAAGTGCCGAGGGAGCGCTTGACACAGAAATTATTGTATGGTATATATAATACCAGCCGTAGTAATACGGAGTTTCTAGCACCTTAAACCGGTACGCCTGCAGGGCGACCACAACAAAGGACTGTCACATGACGGCAAAAGCTGTCGCAGACGGTAAGCTCACGAACGAACAGCTGGGCGGCTTGCATCGCCGCGTAGACGACATCAAGCGTCGCCTGAACGACGGAGCAATCGACTACCCTTGGGTGATGGTCGAACTCCAGCGCATCACCGAAGGATGGAATGCCTCTGTGCGACCTTGGCCTTTCAAGGACAAGCGTCCGCTCGAGTGGAAGTGGAGGGGCATCGAGCGCGAGGGTGCGCTCTGTGAAGCGCCAATCGACATCTCTCGTCTCGAACTCGTCCCGTTCCACAAGGACGGCGAGGAGTGGGTGAGCGGTGAAGAGATGACGCGTCACGCAAGCGACGCAGCGGCATTCCCTGGCTGTCAAGGATGGAGTCAACACTGCGCCGAAGACATCCTGGAACAGGCAGCGAAGCTTCCAAAGGAATGGGCGAGGGACGATGGTCCCGTCATTCTTTTCCCGGACACCGTCCTGCTCGGTGGCGGCGGCGACCGTAGCGTGCCGTACCTCATCTGGGGCGACGGCGGGTGGCGGTTGAACTGGTACTGGCTTGACGACGACTTCTACCGGAGCTGCCGCTTCGCTCGTCTCCGCAAGTAGGGCTCTTGGATTCTGGTGTTCTTGAACCGCTTGGACACCAGGTCTCTCGGGTCATTGGTCTCCCGCCCGCACGAGTTCGACTCGTGCGGGTATTTTTTTTGATATAATTTAACATGGATACTAGGCGGACAGCGTGCGGCACATAGGGTGCTTTGCGCGGCCGAATTCTAAAATATCTCTGCGCAGAGTTGTGTCGGGTGTACACGTTGTATTACTTGTCGCAAGCGCCGCAAAGATATTTTCAAACACAGAAGAATTACTTGGTACCGCGTTCTGGAGCATTTCAGATGCCAAATTCGATACAGTCTTAAATCTGCCGATTGGCGGATGAGAGACGGTGGCGTGGATGGTGCGCGGTACATTCCTGCTCGATGACAACGGCAACCGTAACGTGCCGTACCTCATCTGGAACGACGGCAGGTGGCAGTTGAACTGGAACTGGCTTGACAACAACTTCAACCGGAACTGCCGCTTCGCTCGTCTCCGCAACTACTCTTTTGTGCGAGCCGAAGACTGCGTATGGGCTTTGAGGCCCTGCGCAGTCTCGGCTTCTACGCGGCGAAGCCAGCCACCGAGCATTTTGCCGATATCCACAAGGTGTTTGGAAATATTCGCGTATTGCTTTGCGCTGATCCCATTCGTCTCCCATAACAATTGCAAGAAAAATTTCAAACTATCAAACTTCACATTTGCCTTTTGCAGTGTTGGTAACCGTTGCTCTTTTTTCGCGTATTGAGCAAAAAATAGCAACTCGAGTGTTTCAATGAAACAGGCATCAATTTTTTCTCCCAGCGTGTATCGAGAAGTCTTAGGAATATGCGGCATGTATTCGTGCCACAGTTTATAACTAGCAACTAAATGCTGCAAAATACTCAATTTTCCGACGGGGGGGGGGGCTTTC
>JBBTVP010000065.1:0-14629 GCA_038063175.1 Patescibacteria group bacterium | reverse complement strand
CACAAACCCCCCCCGCAAAGCGGGGGGGTTTGTTTTATCTTGAATACTTGCAGCACCGATATTTCCTTCGTCGTATGAGTGATTGACGCATGACTAAGAGATTGCTAACATAATGCACGTTTCTCTGTACATTCACCGCAGCGCACAGAAAGGAAGAACCCATGGCGAAAGCCAGGAAACCCGCTCGCCCTCGGACCACCATCAAGGAACTCCGCGAAGAGATCCGACACCTCACGGAGGCGAACACGACCCTCGCGATAAGGGTCAGCAGAATCGCAGAGCTCGAAGGAGCACTCGCCTATGCCCGCGAGAACATTGGCCAATCCATGAAAGCGCACGCGAAATTGCGCGTCGAATGCGACAAGTGTCGACAGATGGTTGATGTTCTCACCCATCAGAATCAGGATCTCGAGCTCATAATAACCAACGAGCAACGTCTTATCGCGAGAGCCGAAGCCATCGCCGAGATACTCGGACAATTCAGTGCCGAGATCGACGTAGAGGGCGGCACATTGATCGTCTCGGGCGGAAAAACGACGTTCCAGCGTGCCAATCCCCCCTCCTTCGGCTAAGCACATCACGGGATCATCCATGCGCCTCCGCGAACACTTTCGCGGAGGCGCATTTCATTTGCATTTCCCCACATATCCCGATATACTCATTCCTGCAATTCGAATGGTTTCCAATCTCCGCATCAATCACCAGATCCAAGCCCCCGAAGTCCGGGTTCTCTCCGAAACCGGAGAAAACCTCGGTGTTTTACCAAAAGAGAAAGCGCTCGAGCTCGCCATTGAAAAAGGGCTTGATTTAATCGAAATTTCGCCGAACGCGAATCCTCCGGTCGCGCGCATCATGAGTTTCGATAAATTCCGCTACGAGCAAGAAAAGAAGCGGAAGAAGGAACGGGCGCAGTCAAAGGGTAAGGGGGACGAATTGAAACAGGTGCAGATCTCGGTGCGGGAAGCCCGCCATGATCTCGAGATTAAACTGAAACGTGTCGAAGAGTTTCTGAATGAAGGGCATCCGGTCACCATTGCCCTGGTGCTCCGCGGTCGCGAAAAGGCAAACAGAGACTTCGCTCGCATGAAGCTTGACGATTTCCTAAAATTGATTACAGTAGAATACCAAACCGCGATGGAGCCCCGCTGGGGAATGCGCGGATTGAACGTCCAGATCGTGAAGAGGTAGAATGTCCTTCTCAATATGGACTGCTAGGAATATATAGTTCAGCCCATATGAAGAAGTGATTTTACTCGCTTCGCTCCATAAAATCATATGAAAAAAAGTATCAGTACCAGAATCAAAATCACCGGAACCGGAAAAATCATCCGCCGCCCCATGGGTATCGGTCACTCGAAAGCCAAAAAATCCGGCGTAGTAAACCAGCAGAAACGGAAGAGTCGTAATCTGGAAGGTGTCAGTTCTAAATTTCTAACCCGCTACATCTAGGATAGATATGAGGGAATAGAAATGAGAACAGAGGACGCTAGAATTAGAAAATAGAGATAGAGAAAATAAAAAAACAGTATGACACGGGTAAAGCGAGGCACAATTGCTCACAAAAAACGGGAGAGGATCCTCAAATACACAAAAGGATTCCGTTGGGGAAGAAAATCAAAGGAACGAGCAGCAAAGGAAGCGCTCCTCCACGCCTGGACCCACGCCTTCCAAGGCAGGAAACAGAAAAAGCGCGACTATCGCTCACTCTGGCAGGTGAAAATCAATGCGGCGGTACGACCGGAAGGAATAAGCTACTCAAGATTCATCTCGGCACTCAAGAAGCACAAGATTATAGTAGACCGAAAAATTCTCGCGGATCTCGCAGAACACGAACCCCACGCATTCAAGAAAATAGTTCAGCTGGTGAAGTAGGAATAAACGCTACTGAATCACGTGGTTGAAGAGTGTAACGCCGTCAGTAGCGATGTAGTCTAACGTCTTTGATCCGGTCACCGAATCAATCTGAATCAAGAGCACGCCCGATTCGGATGACGCGGGGACTCCTTGGCTCGTTTCAAGAAAATCTGCGGTTCCGTTCTCGTCCGTATCGTACTCGTTCTGGAAAAACGGCTCGGAAATCCATGCAGAAAGCGGACCTCCTCTCCCGATTGTTACGTATGTGACTCCGTCAGGAACTCCTTGCGCATCTTTTGTTGCGCTCACATGTGCCACATGGTCATGCCCCTTGAATACCGTAGCGCCGTGCGCCACAAAGAGATCATGCAATTGATCTTGTACTCCTTTGAATGTTCCGTCGTTCGTCCCGCTCACGGTGGCGCGCACATCGCCGCGTCCATAGTAGTAGCAATTATCTCCCGGCCCCTCGGCAATGCCCCCCGCGTAAGTGTCGTCCCCCGGCTCGCCGCCCACAAGGTGTTCCATAAACACAAGTTTTTCTGCCGTGGGATTTCCCGCAAGTTGCGCCTGGAGCCAAGACATCTGCGCAGCATCAAACGTCCAACCGTTTTCAGTCGTGGGATACGTAGGAACCGGAGTCATCATATCGAGCACGATAAGCTCGGCATTCCCGATAGGAATCTTGTAGTAATTGCCGTCTGGATCGCCAGCAGGGTCAACCGAGTAGTAGTTGCCGATCATCTGCTTCCGCGCGTTCCGGCTTAATGATTTAGTGTTCGACTTGTGTCCGCAACGACCATCGCCGAACGTTTCTCCTTCGTGGTTCCCGCGATAAAACACAATCGGGTACCGATTAGTAACTTCAGAAAATATATGGCGAAGTTCTAGATACCGTGCTTTTGCCTGCGCAAGATTCGTAACCGTACTAGTACCAAGATTGATTCCTTCGAGCGAACACATCTGTCCACACACCGTGCAATGCGTCATGGCATTGTCACCGCCTACCACGATGAGATCGGGATCGATTGAAGAGACGAGACCGATCAGGGCGTTCAATTCGTTCCGGGGAACATTTCCTGGATTAGTACCGCAGGTGCTTTTAATGAAAAGCTGGACGGCATGCGTATCGCCGAATACAAGTATTTTTGCCGGCTGCCCTGCGCCCGGGAGCATCCGGAATGATTGCAGTGCCCGATCCGTAAACACGGAAGCGCCCTCCGGCATAACCTGCACCTGGTAATAGTATTGAGCCCCGGGAACCAGATTATCGAGCACCATGCCGGTTTGCACTCCACCCGCTCCCGTATATTCAGGGGTTTGCGAGGTGAGTGCGCCAGGATCAGTCCCATAATTCACTCGAAGCGTCATGCCGAGCCGCGGCACCATACTCAACGTCATCGTTGAGGCGGTTGGGTGCGTCAACATTTCCCCGCTAAAAAAATCAGGATCACCGGAACCAGCCACGTCATATCCCGACAAGAACAGAAATCCTAAAAGCGCCACAAGTCCAGAGACACCCACTACCATCGCTGCCTTTTCAGGCACCCGGGACTGAATTTTTTTCATATGCATCGGATACTAGCACTTTCCAAATTCTGCGGCAATATAATGTCAAAACAACCAAAAATCCTCCGATTACCAGATTGTTTTTGCGTTTAAATCGCGCCTTCGCGCTTTAAGAGTATTTGCTTCCGCTTTGAGCCAAATACGTACCCTCCCACGGTGCCGTCCGAGCGGATCACCCGGTGGCATGGAACCGAAGCAAAGTCGCGGTTCTTATTGAGCATGTTCCCGACCGCCCGGTACGCCCGGGGGCGTCCCGCCATTCGAGCTACTTCTTTGTAGGTGAGCACGGTGCCCTTGGGGATGCCGGCTACGATGCGATACACTTTTTCCGCGAAGGAAGTCATGTGCTTGTTCCAGAATTCTTACACTGTCTTTATACTTCGAAAGTATCCGCCGCGCGTCGGGGTACGTGAACCACCCATACCCGTTATGCTCGTCAGAAACGGTGATGCGCGGCTGCCGAGTTTCTGCGAGGAAAAGACTCACCACCTTCAGCACCTTTTCTTTCCCCTTTCGGTAGACAAATCGCTCTTCTGCCCGAAATCCGGGCATAAAATGAAGCTCGGATTGTTTGAGTCCTGTTTCTTCGCGAACCTCGCGGAGCGCGGCCTGCCATATCTTTTCCTCGGATTCCACATGGCCCTTGGGAAAATTCCAGTAGCTCCCCCGATGGTAAAGAATGAGGAATTTAAGCCCTTCCTGACCCTTTCTAAACACGATAATGCCTGCGGTGATTGCCTGTTGCATGGTTGGTTGCATAGTCTTGGATTCTACCATGGTTTCCCAAAACGCTCAGCGCTTCAGAAAACCAAGCATTTTCTCGACTGGCCATGCATTAATAATGTCCTTCTTTTCTGCCCAGCCGCGTCTTGCCTGCGCAATACCAAACTCGAGGTCCGTAAATTCGTGGATTGCGTGAGCGTCTGAATTAATCGCAAGCTTCACCCCGACATGAACACACTTCCGGATGTGTTCATCTTTCAAATCGAGCCGGTCTGAAGCGTTTACCTCGAGCACGGTCCCTGTTTCCTTTGCAGCACGGATCACCGCGTCGATATCCACGGGGTATGGTCCCCGTTTCCCGATACGGCGCCCGGTTGGGTGAAAAAGAATATCTACATGTGGGTTGCTGATCGCCTTCACAATGCGAGCCGTCTGCTCTGGCTCGGGGAGGTTGAAAAGTGAATGCACGGAAACTCCCACGACATCGAGCGTTTTCAACGCCTCGTCCGGAAGATCGAGCGAACCGTCTTTCAAAATATCACACTCCGTGCCTTTCAAAATCCGGAAGTTTTTAGTTTTGAATTTTAAGTTTATCGCGTCTATTTCTTTTCCCTGGAGGATGAGCCGCGGCACATCGAGTCCCCCCGTCATCGCAAGCCGTTTCGTGTGGTCAGTGATCGCAATATACTCAAGTCCTGCATCCATCGCCGCGCGCGCCATTTCTGTAATCGAGGAAGATCCGTCAGTCCACGTGGTCTGTGTTTGGAGATCGCCTAAAAGATCACCGTACCCGATAAGATGAGGAAGCTTCCCTGCTACAGATGCTTCAATCTCACCCGTCATTTCCCGAAGTTCCGGTTCGATGTAGTGAAGCCCAAGCGTCTCGTAAATCCCCTCTTCATTTTCTCCCGCAACTTTTACTTCATCCTTCCTACCTCTTATCTCTTTGAGCGCAAACAATCCGTATTCGTTCAACTTCAACCCTTTCCGGATCGCAATTTTTCGCATTTCAACATTGTGCTCTTTCGAACCCGTGAAATAATTCAATGCCGCTCCGTATGATTCCCGTGGCACTACCCGAATATCAACATTCAACCCGCTTTTCATTTTCACCGCGGAACGCGTTTCGCCGTGAGCTGCAACGTTCACAACTCCCGGCATCGCGGTAAAGTGATCCATAATCACCTTCGGGTGATTCGAAATAACAAGAATATCTGCATCACCAACTGTTTCTTTTCGCCGGCGCACCGATCCTGCCACCTCGAGCTGCTCTACTTCTTTTACGCTCCGGAGGTATCGTTCGATTGCGCGAATCTCCGACATCGCGTGGACAATAAGAAATCGCCCGCTCGAGCGTTTCAGAAACTCGATCCCTTTCAGAATTTTTTCCTCGCTCTTTCCGCCAAACCCAGGAAGTTTTGCAATTTTCCCTGCGTTCGCGACACGCTCGAGATCTACCAGATTTCTCACATGAAGTTTTTCGTAGAGGATCTTTATCTTCTTCGGACCCAAGCTTTCTACATTGGTGAGAGTTGAGAGATCAACCGGCGTCGCCTTTTTGAGTTGCTCGTAGTACTTCAGACGCCCTGTTTTCAAAAGCTCTTCGATATGCTCCGCAATAGAAGCTCCGACCCCGGGAATTTCCCGGAGCGCCTTTGATCCGCCCCGCTCGTACGTTTCCGTAAGCTCCTCGCCAAGCTCCGAGACTGAATCCGCTACCTTCTCATACGCACGCGGCTTGAAGGGAACCTCCTGCATCGCAAGGTATTCCCCAATATCTCTAAGGATTTTTTCGATTTCCTCGTTGGTCACCTTTCTATTATACCGATATGCGTACAAGTCCACAGCTATTCCCTCATACCATATGAAACAGGAACTGCCCTCACAGAAGGAAGGGTAAGACTTGCCTAGCGGCCCGGAGCGCACTCCCCGATGGATGGCGGTTCTCGTTTGTGTAACAAGAAAATGCGTGTGTATAAGTCTTGTTTGAAATTTAGAGGAAAACCCTCGATAGTTAACCCATGGCAGAAGCGCTCGCATTTGTTCTCGTACTCCCGATTCTCGTCATGCTCTTCGGGTTTACACTGATCGCCCTTGGCGACGTAAGCGGGGCGTTTATTTTTCCCATAGCAGTCTGGTTTGCCCCCCTTGCCCTTATCCTCTTCCTTGCCCTGCGACCATTTCAAAATGCGAAAGGGTACCATGCACAGGTAGGCATGCTGAAGCATTGGATCGTGATTGCCTCTCTTTCAGTGCTTATTCCCCTCTTCATCCGCCACATTTTTGTTGCCACCGATAAACATGTCGGGGTGATCATCGGCGGTCTCATCCTCGGGTTCACACTCGCGGCGATTGGAATGTTTATAAAAAACAATTGGACATTCGCACGGAGTAATCTCGTGGGCGGCGGCATTACCGTCATTTACCTCTATACCCAGCTTTGGCAACTTGGAGAAGGCGCTCGCATCGCGGCCGCAGCAGTGGGTCTTATCATCGCAGTCGTTATTTCAATTATTAAACTACGCGAACGACTCACATGAAGCCAGAAAATCGGACGGTGAAAGTTATCTTCGGGATTATTATCTTCCTCTTCAGCATCGCACTCGCCTATTTCTCGGCAGATTACTTTGCGAAAGCACCGGTGCGTGACACATTTTCCATCTACCTATTAGTATTCGGTGCGTTTTATATCCTGGTCGGGCTCGCGGTCGCGCGAATCTATCCGGTAAGTCTCGGTTTTCTCTTCTCTGCGGATGTACTTCTTCTCCACGGCCTCGGAGATGAATACGCCGACTTTGGAAAATGGGTTAAAATCGCAATCATCGGCGGTATCCTCCTCATCCTCTATGCGTCAGCATGGATCGGGTTTGACAAAGAAAAACCAGCTGCTGAACGATTCGCCGCACCGATGCCCCCTCAATAGCCATTGAATAAAAAATCCCCCGCGACACGGGGGATTTTTTATTGCTAGTGCCGCCGAAGGTGCCGCTCGGGAAGTACCTGCTCGATTCCTTCAGGCGGGTGTGGAAAGAGATCACGCCGCATCGCAAGGAGAAACAGCGACGAGAGGACCGCGAGAGTACCAGCGGCCGCAAAGAGCACATCGAATCCGAAGCGATCAGCGATGAATCCTCCAAGAGCGGTTGCAAGAGCAGTTGCGGCACCCACCGAGAATACCGATTCGAGACTCCATTCAAAGCCCACCCGCCACGTATCGACGTGTCTCGTGAAAATGCTATACCAGGCCGGCACAGCCCACGCCATACAGAATCCCATGAATCCCTGTACCACATAGAGCTGCCAGGGTTCCGCCACAAAGAGATACATAAAAGGGGTGAGGGCCGAAAAGAGATATCCGAGGAACATCGCCCAGAAATGGCGCTTCTCACTCTTCGAGTGATCGAGGAACCGCGCAATTGGGAGCTGTACCAATGATTTCGTAATCCAATAAACAGATGCGGCAAACCCTGCTACCTTCGCATTCCCGCCGGTGATCTGACCAGTAATGAAAATTGCGAAGACCGGCGCGAACGAACCGAACGCCGAGTTCACAAAGAAATCAGTAATGACCATCACCCAGACAACTCTATTGATGCGCGCGAACATATTATGCGTGTGGAACTTGCGGAATTACGGAGGTAGCCGCCGGTGATATGAATGTCCGCTTCACCGCAAAGTAATAAACAATCGCCCCAATGATGCCGGTAATGACCATGAGCACAATCCAGAGCGCCTTGTTTTCGATCGGTTTTGATGCCGCATGGACGAGCATCATAATCCAGAACACCGTTGCCGCAATACCTACCGTGCCCATCACGAGCGCGAATATCCCAAATCCAATCGCCGCTTTCCCAATCGCTTGCACTGCTTCGGGGCACGGAATTTCCTGTCCGTTCACCGTACACCGCCCCTCGCTTTGACCGAAAGTCACCGAGGGAATAATAAGCACCGTCAAACATGCCACACCAAGCATTGCTACGATATTTTTTTTCATTTATTTATTTCGATTAAGTTGAACGTGAATGCTCTTTCCGCGACACCGACCTTCACGGTATTGCCGCGTTGTATCTCATGCTTCAAAAGCTTCTCCGCAAGCACCGCCCTCATTTTATCAGAAATCACGCCGCGCAAGGGACGCGCCCCGAACGCGGGGTCATATCCAAGCTCTGCGGTAAGCGTTACGGCTGCATCGTCGAAAGAAAGCTCAATGCCGTGATTCTCACGAAGGAGCGCCCCGAGCTTCACGAGTTCGAGACGTGCAATGTGGAGCACATCCGCGGGCTGAAGACTTTTAAACACGATGGTTGCCGAAAGACGGTTCAAAAGCTCTGGCCGGAAGAAAACGGTGAGCTTCCGCTTCAGTTGTTCCGCAATTTCCGAAATGCTTGTTCCCCGCTCAATTTCAGATTTGACGAAATCAGAGTGGGCGTTCGAGGTTGCAATAATAATGGTGTTTGAAAAGTCCACGGTGCGACCAAGACCATCGGTTAACCGTCCGTCGTCCGTGACCTGAAGAAATAGGTTCAAAATGTCCGGATGCGCTTTCTCGAACTCATCGAGGAGAATTACGCAGTACGGTTTTTCGAGAATAGCGTCTGTCAAACTCCCTCGCACGGACCCATCGGGAGAGCCGATGAAGCGGATGAAACTTTCTTTTGATTGAAATTCTGACATATCGAATCGAACCATGAATCGCTCATCCCCGAATTGTATGGTAGTAAGAATCTTCGCGAGTTCAGTTTTGCCGACGCCAGTCGGGCCCACAAAAAGAAAACTTGCGATCGGCCCCCCGCGACGGGTAAGCCCGCTCCGGTACTCACGAACCGCGCGTGCAACCGCGCGCACCGCTTCCTCCTGATCAATGAACCGCTCATGGATGAATCGCTCAAGATCCAAGAGCTTTGCCGCTTCTTTTCCCTCTGCTTCGTGGATAGGTACGCTCACCCGCCGTTCGGTAACCGCAATTACATCTGCCGGAGTGACTACCTTTCTCCCGCCACGTTCGGCGTACGCGAACGCCTCTCCTAAAAGTTCTCGCGCAGATCCGGGAAGTGGCTTTGGCGCAAGGTAGCGCCGACCGAGTTCAACCGCCTTACGAATCGCCTTGAAACTCACCGTGGTGTGATGCTTTCGTTCAAGAACTACGCTTTCGTGCGCAAGAAGACCAGTTGCCTCGGGAGGGGTAATCTCCGTCACCCGGATTACCTCGAATGTCCCTAGTATGTCGGAAACCGGCTCAAGATATTCCCGGAACTCACGAGGGGGGCACGATCCAATCACGGAAAACGATTCGCGCCGAAGCGCGGGAAGAAGAACATCCGCAGCGCTCATCTCATGGCCTCCTGCAGTGCGTACGAGGTTGTGGATGTCGGGAATGTAGAGCGTTACGTTTCCTGCGGTTTCAATCTCATCTACGATGCGGCGTACCCGATCTTCGATTTCGGCCTGATGTGCGCTTGCAACGAGATTCCCCAGGGAAAGTTCGACAAGGCGATGATCGAAGAGCGTCGAAGGTACCCGATCACGCACCATGTCGCGCGCGAGACGCCCAGCGATAGCTCCCTTGCCGGAACCAACCTCACCGACAAGCACCACATTTTCTTTTTGTGGCCGCGCGAGCACGTCGAGAAGCGCACGATACTCTCGATCGTGTCCAATAAGAAACCCAATCTCTTGAGCCCTCGCCTTATCAGTTAGATCCTCGGAAACCGAATCAAGGACGGGGGTAGGTCGCGAGCTCCACGCCCGGTTCATCACCCGGTGGCGGAGACGGCGCGGTTCGCCGAAGAAAGCCGTGAGCGTTTTCCGCGGACGCTTCATTGCCATAGATGAGAGCGAGATAGCGTAGCCAAGATCGTCGTCGTTTATCTCAAAGGCACCAAATACCCGTATAAGATCCGGCTCCTTGAGCCGCGCGAGCGCGGTAAAAAGATGCGCGGGTTCAACTGCCGCCGCGTCTCTCGCAAGCGCCTCTTCGAATGCGGCTACCGCAACCTTATGCGCCTCGTCCATGTCCGCATGCGGAGCTGCTGTTTCAATCGCTTCTTTGATTTTTTTCTGAAAGTCATCGGGCGGAGCGTCAATTCTCTGAAGCGCGGAACGGATCTCCGAACGTTCAGAAACAAGAGAGAGAAGTATGAGCGTGAAATGCGCTCCCCGGCTCTTCGCGCGATGGAATGCGGTAAAAAGTAAATTTAGACTTTCCGGAGTGAAATAGGAAGCAACGTTCCCAGAATTTCCGTGAAAAAAACGGAGTGGCCGCTCGGGTTTCCATGCATGTACTACTCGATCGATGAGAAACAATGCCGTAAGCATACCCGCGGACCGCAATTCACGAAGATCAGAGAGCGAACACACGAGCGCAGCCGCAGCAAGAATTGCATACGTCACGCTCGATACGGATCGAACAAGAAAGCGGTTTCCCGTCCCAAAGACGAGCCGCGGATCCGAAAATGAAAATCCAGGAGTTGTGTTAGGGATGGATTCCATACCAAAGAATTGAAATGGGGATTCCTGCCCACACTACCGCGACGGTGATTGCGACCACAAGAATAGCAGAGTAAACCAAACTCCCCGCGCTCAGGCGTAAGGATCGGAACACAAACCCAAGCACGTGCCCTACTACCGTATGGTCTTGGTAGAGCGGCTGGAAAAGATTTTTCGCAGTAATACGCAATGCGAATGTCCGATCAAGCGGCTCAAGTACATTCATAGTTTCCCGGGCAATCGTGCGGAGCCCGTCCACATACCAGTGGCGCAGAAAACTCACGATCCGGAAAAAGAATCGTTCCGCTAGATAAAGAACTCCGGTATACATGTATTCAATTATAGGCGCTATATGCTCTCGGCGAAACTCGGCTAATTTACCTCCGGCACACTAAAACAAACTCCGCTGTACCTCTATCGCCTTCCGATCGCTTTCTTCCCTGAAAATCCTCACCTTGCCGTATTCGCCGTCATACCCTGGCTCGATTGAAAGTTTTCCAAGACGGACCCGGCCAAGCGCGAGCGCGACCTCTGGTTTAGCCACCTGGGCAATAGCTTCGATTGGGTGCTCCATGAGCACGCCGAGTTCAGATCCAAACGCCTGAATGAGCTTTTCATATTCGACGCGTACCGCTTTCGACTGCGCTCCGACCCCAATTGCTTCTCCGATGATTTCATCGAGCGGTACCAGGTTCACGTAGGGAGTACGCCCGTTCCAGGTGATACCCTCCATCGCTCCTAAAGAAACCCGCGTGGCTTTTGGTACGGGTCGGTCAGCGAGCGCACCGACGCGGCTCATAACCCCAACGGTGACTTTTTTCTTGCAACCCGTACAAATTCCAGCATTCCTCCGTGTCTCGTCAGGGTGCCAGGAAACATTGCACGCCCGGTGGCCGTCGTAGTGGTATTTTCCTTCTTCGGGAAAAAATTCGATGGTAGCGACAAACCGCTTGGGATTGAAACTTTTTAATGCATCCATGATTCCACGGTAAGAAAGTTCAGCATCGAACACGTTTGCCTCCCTGCCGATCCGCTCCAAGCTATGGGAATCTGAATTCGAAATAAGCGCGATCCGGTCGAGGGTTGAAAGCCGCCAGTTCATTGATGGATCGGACGAAAGTCCTGTTTCGATCGCAAATATTTCCGGAGCGAACTTTCCGAAGCACTCTTCGATTCTGTCGAACCCCGACATGGAACCAAACAGCGAAAACCAGGGAGTCCATACGTGCGCAGGAATTACCGCCGCTTCTTGGTGTGAAGAGAAAACGATCCGCGCGAGCTCTTCGGAATCAATTCCCAAAATCGGCCTGCCGTCAGATTTCAGATTCCCAATCCACGAGAGCTGGGTGTTTATGTTCTCTGCGGTTTCAAAATCGGGGACGAAAACGAGATTGTGGATGCGTCGCCCGCGGCCTCCCCGGGTGTAGATTCCCGAAATCTCAACCGTGAGCATGAAACGAGTTTCCGCGAGCGTTCCTTTTATGGTTTTTCGTTTGAATTCTGGCTTCAGACGAAAAAGTCCGAGTTCGGCTGGTTCGAGTTTTTCTTTCAGCTCCTTAAACCACTCGGGATGGGTAAAGTCGCCAGTGCCCATCACAAGGATCCCTTTGTCATCCGCCCAGCGATCGAGTTCCTCCAAAACCATATCTTTTGAAACCGCTCGGGAATATTTCGAGTGAATATGAAAATCGGCGATGAAGCGCATTTTGGTAAGACACTAGCCAATAGCCACTAGTGATTAGTGAATACCATTATACAAGAAGCCGCACCTCAAGCGAGATACGGCCTATTCGTGACGGTGGTCTTCTCCGGGGACGAACGCAGGGAGACCAAATGCGAGGATGGCGCCGGCGATCACGAACGAGACAATGGTGTCCACTTCGTGTCGTCCGGTTATGAAGATGAGGAGCGCCGAAATGACTACCGCGAGACTGCACGCGAAGTCCGATGCAATGTGCACATGAATGCCACGTTGGGTTCGGTTCTTGACCGTTCGGGAAACCGAATACTGGAGGAAGTTTCCGAAAAGTCCCACGAGTGCAGCCACGAAGAGCGGCAGCGGAGAGATTTTCGTTGGTTCCTCGATACGATAAATCGCTTCGGCGACAATCGATAGCGCCACCCCTCCAAGGAGAAGCGCGTGGATCCACACCCCTACGAGGCGAAGGCGAGGCCGGGCGGTGAGTGCTCGGAGTTCTCCCATCGCGATCACGATTCCGGTTCCCACCACCATGAGATCGGTGAAAACATGTCCGGCATCCGAGGCAAGCGCAAGACTTCCCGAAAGCCATGCTCCGAAGAGTTCGATCGCGAGGATCGCGATCCCGATCGCGAGCACCTTTACGTACGCAGCCACTTCCCGGCGTCGTTCAAGGATAAACTCGCACACGCAGGGAGCTTCCCTGCAACGGAAAACATGATCGCCCAATCGAAACCTCCTTTCGTAATGGGTTCCTTAGTACTGCTTTAGCTTATAGACTTTTTGATCCCGAGAGTCAATTTCGAAAAGTGGGCCCCGATGGTACAAACCACCAGGGCCCAATTGAACTGTCGACTATCCCGTCACCATCTCGTATATCCGAAATAGTAGGAGTCGCACGCGGTCGTAGCCACGTGCGGGTCGTGCGAGAATCCTTCTCCTCTAGCAGGCTGTTTCTCTACAAATCCAGTTTGTGTTTCCATCGTTCAGCGATCGCCTTCGTCTTCTTGGCGGCGATGCCGGTGTAGAGAGACGGGTTCGAAAGAATCTGCCGCTGGTATGGCGTCATCTTCTCAAGGTAAATCTGCATCTCTGCATCGCTGAGAACGACTTCTTCGAGTGGTCGTGCCTCCCGTTGGGCTTGAAGTGTAAGGGTTCGCACCTTCTCGTGCGCGTCGGGATGTCCCAACGCCGCAAGAATGATGTAGAGCGGCTCGGCAGCGACCAAGCCCTTTTGTATACCGAGGTTACGCTCCAAGTTGGCGCGATCAACGCTAAGCTTTTGCATCGTGCGCGAGAGTCGCTTCGCGGTCGAAACCACATAAGCGATGACCTCGCCATAAGTCCGCGCGGATGCGGAGTTGGTAAGGTCACGCTGGTGCTCACTAATTTGGTCCATGAACACCGTAAGGATTCGCGGCGCAACGATCTTCCAGCAGCTCTTGGCGTTCTCGAAGTTGATGGGGTTTCGCTTCTGCGGCATGGTCGAGGAACCGACCTGTGTCGCTCCAAACTCCTCGCCCACTTCTCCGATTTCCGTCCGCTGGAGATGCCGCATGTCGTCGGACAGATTGGCGAGAATGCCCGCCGCGATCGTGACTTCGCAGAAGAGACGTGTTAACGCCTCTGGTGGCACGATTTGCGTCGAGTGTTCCGCTGGTGTCAGTCCGAGTTCGCCAAGAACTTCTGCTTCGAAACCTTCGGGATCGTCGAAGAACAACGAGGAAGCGTTGTACGCCCCGACTGCTCCAGAAAACTTTCCGGGAAGTTTTTCGGCAAGTACCATGAGCGCTTCGATGGAACTGCCAAGACGACTGACGTATCCGGCAAGCGCGAAGCCGAACGTGATCGGAACAGCGTGTTGGCCGTGCGTTCTGCCAACTTGTACCGTTTCTGCTTCGCGGAGCGCCGTGGCGATGAGTACTCCTTCCAACTTGGTAAGCGATGGAACGAGCACGTTCTCGACCGTATCCATGTAGCGAGCTGCGTTCGCCGAATCGATGATGTCGTACGAAGTCGCCGTCATGTGGACGTACGGCTTCGTGGCATCACTGACTTTGGCACGGACGCAATTCACGAGCGCACGGATGTCGTGGTGAATTCGGTCTTCTTCTTCATACACTTCGGCAGTTGTGACTTGATCACAAGCCGTCTTAACCTCTTTGATGGCGACTTCGGGACAAATTCCCCGGCGGTGGAGTATCTCCATGAGCGCAAGCTCCACGAGAAGCTTGTAACGGGTGAACCCGTTCTCGGAGAGATACTTCGCCACTTCTTCATCCCAGTACCGGTAGTCAA
>JBBTVP010000064.1:7122-30936 GCA_038063175.1 Patescibacteria group bacterium | reverse complement strand
CGACGTTGATCTACACAGCCCTAAGGCAATAGAAAAACTGATTCGGAATCATGAGTTGGGGCTTCTCGTGACGGAACATCCTAACCCGAGTCGGTTTGGGGTGGTGTATACGGATGCAAAAGGGAATGTGACGGAAATGGTTGAAAAACCCGAGGCGCCGAAATCGAATCTGGTTACCATCGGTGTCTACGTTCTCGACGACCGCATCTTTAAATACAAGCTCGTAAGGCACGAACGTCTTGGAGAATATTTCCTGCCTGAATTGTTTCAGCAGCTTTTGAAAGAGTACCCGATGACGGTAGAAAAAAGCGATTTTTGGCACCCCATCGGTTATCCGAAAGATGTTGAATCTGCGGAGATGATTATACGAAAACAGGGTGAAGGTAATATGCGTGAGAATAAAACCCCAGTTTTCATCATTGCCGGAGGAAAGGGGACTCGGATGCCGGAGAGCGAGAAAGACAAGCCGAAAGTGCTTGTCGAAATCGCGGGGCATCCTATGCTGCACTGGCAGATTGAAGAGCTTCGTAAGCAAGGGTTTTCGAATATCACTCTGTCTCTTGGGTATCGTGCGGAAACGGTAGTCGAGTGGCTGAAGAAAAGCGGTAACCACGATATCCGCTACGTCATCGAACCGGAGCCGCTCGGTACTGGCGGCGGGTTGAAGCTTGCAATAGCTGGCATCAAGGAACCTTTCCTTGCGATGAACGCGGATGATATCGCTGATGTCAATTTTCGAGCACTCATCCGGCACGGCGGCGATGGGAGGTGGAATGTACTCACTGGTTTTCAAATTACAGATGCGCGGGCGTTCGGACTTCTGAAGTGCGATGAGTACAAAAAAATCTGTTCGTTTGAAGAAAAAAAACCAGATGCCACGGATGGCGGCCTTGTAAACATTGGGCACTACTACCTCTTGCCTGACGTTTTCGATGGAACTCCGGATGCATTCTCGATTGAGCACGATGTATTTCCTCGGCTTGCGTCCGCGGGAAAGCTGCTTCTCTATGATCACCCGGGGTATTGGCTTCCCACGGGAACTACTGAACAACTTGCAATGACCCGCGAATACTTTGCAAAGGCGCATTAATCAAGTAAAATAGCCCGGCTATGAAGAAGAAGGTATTCGTCGGAATGAGCGGCGGCGTTGATTCTTCCGTTACCGCAGCGCTTCTCAAAGAGAAAGGATATGACGTCACCGGAATCCATCTCCGGTGCTTTAACGTGGACGGATGCGCCGAACAGGATGCAGAAGATGCTCGTCGTGCCGCGGAGACTCTTGGGATTCCCTTCTACGTTTTCGATTTTGAAAAGGAATATAAAGAAAGAGTGGTGAAGTACATGGTGGACGGATATCGGAAAGGCATTACGCCGAATCCTGATGTTATGTGCAACCGAGAAATTAAATTCGGGCTTTTTTTAGGAAAGGCACTTTCCATGAGCGCAGACTATGTGGCGACGGGGCACTACGTGCGGAGGCGGAGTGTAATGAAAAATGTGGAAGGTAAAATGGAAAAAGGAAAAAAGAAATTCCATTCACCATTCACCATTTCACTCTTCACCGCTCGTGACACAAATAAAGACCAAAGTTATTTCCTCTGGACGCTTACGCAAAAGGATCTTCGGCATTGTCTTTTTCCGATTGGCGAATATGTGAAACCAGAAGTGCGGAAACTTGCGCGCACATTTCGTCTTCCGAATGCCGATAAAAAAGATTCCCAAGGAATTTGTTTTTTGGGCAAAGTCACCCTTTCCGATTTTTTGAAAACGTACATTCCCGAGAAGCCGGGGACGATTTTCAACACGAAAGGTGAAGAAATTGGAAGGCACCAGGGAGCCCACTTCTATACCATTGGTCAACGGCGGGGGATTGGTATGGGTGGAGGGAATCCATTGTATGTTGCAGAAAAGGATGTGCGCAAGAATAAAATTGTGGTTGCAGAAGCAGAAGATGAAGCGCTAACAAAGAAAGAAGTAGAACTTGTGGACGTGAATTTCATTAACGAGCCACTCGTTACGCCAAACAGCTTCGCCACGGGGCGAGCTAGTCATTTGCCACTGAGCGTTTACGCGCGGGTGAGGTATCGCCAGCCGCTTGCGAAGGCAACGCTCGTAACATGTGAAAAGCGACACGAAAATGGCGCAAACTCAAATGGCAATTTTCCAGTTCACCTGCATCTCAAATTTGATGTGCCGATCAAATTTGTTGCATCAGGACAATCTGCGGTTTTCTATAAAAAATCAGGAGAAATGATTGGAGGAGGAATCATCGCCGCGGCATAGCATGATAGTTGTTCACGCCTATTCCATCGCGACATTATAGACATAAGCTCCTGTATTTCCTCCGAAGAGTGCGCTCCGGGCCGCTAGGCCAAGTCTTACCCTCTTCGGAGGAAATACAGGAAGAGTTCTGGTATAGCATGAGGGGACAGCTGTGTAGTTGTTCGGAGACCTGTTTTCGGGTATGCTTCCCTTCGTGTTGGAGAAGGACATCCAACACCAGAAAAGGAGGTTTCATGCAGCTCTTTGGGGCTCTCACGGCCACATTCGCCGCAGCCATGGCGGGTTTAGCTCGGGCTCTCGGTGGTTCTTCGCTACGGGAAAACGTACACGCCAGAAGCCGATGGAGTGGCGATCCCGTAGGTATCGGCGGATTCTTTGCCCCGCATCATCGTCGTCGGAAGATCCCCGCTTCCAACGGCAAATTCTCGGCTCGTGCGAGAGGTGTTCGCGGGTGGGGATACTAGCGGGGAGAATCATCCGTGGAACAATACGTCGCTGCGGTTGCGGATGAAGCGGCGAGAATCGCCAAATTCTTCTTGTACGATGAACGCTTCCACAAGGCAGCGGTCATCGCACACCGAATTTGCATCGCGGTTTTCTAGGTGAACGAAAGGGGAGTTTCTGGTCAAGCCAGGGACACCCCTTTTTCAAAACACGAATAACTTTCTATACTGGTGAGGTATGGTAGTTCTATTTACCGGAAACGGAAAAGGAAAGACAACTGCCGCTCTTGGGCAGGCGGTACGGACGGTGGGGCGCGACCGGAAGGTGCTGATGATCCAATTCATCAAGGGCCCCTGGAAGTCAGGTGAAGATTTTATTGATATTACGAAACGCGACGGAGAAAAGGCGGAATTTAAACTCGTGAAGAAAGGGCTTGGGTTCGTGGGCATCTTAGGGGATCGGCTTCCAAGGGAAGATCATGCAAATGCTGCCCGGGACGCACTTGAGTACTTCAGGAAAGAAGCGGCGGGAGGGCAGTGGGATCTTATTATCCTCGATGAGATAAACGTGGCAACCTCACTTGGTCTTCTTACAGAAGGAGAGGTGCTCGAAGCAGTCGGAATTATTCCTCCTGATAAATTCGTGATTCTCACGGGACGAAATGCTCCTCAATCATTTGTTGATCGCGCAGATCTTGTGACCGAGATGAGAGAGATAAAGCATCCCTTTAACGACGGCAAGATGGCGAAGATTGCGATTGAGTTTTAGATGTGAGTAAATCTACCCTAATTTTTTACTACCAGCGGCTCCACATCCCCCGGGAAGCGTGCGCTCCGAGGCCGCTAGGCCGGTCTTACCCGCTTCCCCGGGGGATGTGGAGGTCTTTTATAAATGTATTGTAAGGGGATAAGTTGTACTAAGTCTCGGAGTTGTTTAGTTGGCTTGTCTTTTAATGTCAACAGATAATGACAACATAGTGAATTTGGGATATCCTAATACGGATGTCTCTCTACGATAAAGCATTTTGGTGGTGCCTCTTTTTTCTTGCGGGTGTTCTTCTCGCGAGTTTTTCCGGAGTTCGCACGGTAACAGTTGGATACGGAGTGATCGCTGCGGTAGTTTCGGCGGCAATTTTTTTCTTTTCAGGCGAGAAACGTTTTATCCCAATTTCAGCAGCCATCATCATCGGAAGTTCTTACTATGTCTTTCAGGGCATGCTCCTCGAGCGAAACACCAAAATTCCGTTCGATGAAAAGATGGTCGCCCGTGCGCTCGTGATGCGTTCGTCACTGAATTTCGAAGGAAGCCAATACCTTACCGTGTCGCTGGAAGATCCGCTCCATGGAAAGATTCGCATAACCGTGTCGAGATATCCCGAATATCAATATGGCGACTTGGTTGAAATAAAGGGCGTACCGGAACGGCCGTTCGGAACATTTGCCCGCTATCTCGGAAAGGAAGGTATTACGGGAGTGATGCATTTTCCCGAACTACGGCTCATCGAAACCGGAAAGGGATTTCTGATTTTGAGGGCGCTCTCCCACGCAAAAGAATTTTCAGAGCATGCGATGAGAAGCGCATTGCCACCAGAAAAAGCGGCGTTCCTCGCAGGGATTACCTTAGGTGAAACGGGAGGATTCAGCCGGGAATTCAAGAAAAAACTTCAGGCAACAGGAACGAGCCATATTGTGGCGCTCTCCGGGTACAACATTTCCGTGATTTTAGGCGCGGCGTTTCTCTTTTTTGGAGTCCTCGGAAGGAAGCGGGCAATTTTCGCTTCTGGGGTGACGGTGTGCGCGTTCGTAGTCATGACCGGTGCCGAAGCATCCGTAGTCCGCGCTGCAATCATGGCAGGAGTCGTGGTCCTCGCTGAATCATCGCGCCGTATCTACAGCTTTCGGAACGCAATAGTAGTTACGGCGGCAATCATGGTGCTTATAAATCCCAAGGTGCTCGCGTGGGATGTAGGGTTCCAGCTCTCTTTTGCGGCAATGATGGGTATTGTGCTTCTCAAACCCGCGATCCTTGCGTGTTTTCGGATTGATCCAAGACCGGGATTCCTCGGGTTTCGGGAAAATTTTTTCAATACCATCTCTGCAGAAATAGCCGTTTTACCGATACTTCTTACCAGTTTCGGAACTTTTTCAGTGCTGGGTGCCGTAGTAAACATGCTTGTGCTCGCGGCAATCCCTACCGCAATGGCATTAGGATTCGTTCTGGTAGGGTCGGCACTCGTATCCCCATATCTCGCGGCGGTCGTGGGGTGGGGAGTAGAGGGAGTATTAGATTATGCAATGTGGGTGATCAGCTTTTTTTCCAGACTTGCGCCGCAAATTCAAATTTCAGAATTCGGATTTGTATATACGCTTATATTTTATGGCGGGGTTGCCACATTTATCTTTTTTGTTTCGCGGAAGCATATGATCGTAAAAAAATGAAGAACCTCGCGGTTGTAATTTTAATTCTCACGGTCTTCGATATATTGACGTGGAATATCCTCTTCCGCGCAATACGAAAAGGCGCAGAGACAGAACTTTATTTTTTGAATGTTGGGCAGGGGGATAGTTCGCTCATTGTACTTCCTGGATCCGTTCAAATCCTCGTAGACGGTGGTCCACCAAACGGACAGCTGCTCTCGGAGCTTCACGATGTGCTTGGGCGCGAGGATCATTACATTGATCTTCTCATCATGACCCATCCACAACTTGACCATTTTGGCGGATTTATCGCATTACTCGATAGCGTGAACGTTGGCGCTTTTATCACAAACGGAAGAGCGGGAGACACTGGTTCTTATGCCGTGCTTCGGAATAAGCTCGCGGCGAAGCGGATTCCCTATATTACTCTCCGAGAGGGAGACTATCTGCGATACGGTGCTTCGAAGATGAAATTTCTTGCTCCATCGCCTTTAGAGCTTATGAACGAAGAGTTAAACGATACATGTCTTGTATTTCAGCTCTTCGCGGATGGTATGTCCGCACTCTACACGGGCGATATCGGCTCTGCGGTCGAAAAACGGCTCGCATCAAAAAATATCAAATCCTCTATTTTAAAAGTTTCCCACCACGGATCGCGATTTTCTTCAACCGCAGAATTTCTTAGGTCAGTGGATCCATTGATCGCCACCATCGGGGTGGGGAAAAACAGGTATGGGCATCCCACTCCTGCGGCAATTGGCAGACTCGAAGATGTAGGAGCAAAAGTTTTTCGGACTGACAGGAATGGAACCATCCGCATCAGCCGCAAAAATCTGGAAATGGAGGTATTTACCAAAACGCAATTCAAGCAATGATTGCTTTGGCAAAAAATCAGAAAATTGACAGAAACGATCAAATCTGCTGAGCTTTTATTCAGCTATCATATTGCTAGCGAACGCGAGAAACACGAGAGGCCTCCTGTGTGTGGGATAATGGGGGGTTTCGTGGAAGGTTCAAAGCGTTCGGCGTGATCATCTGTCCGCGGTGGCCAGTGGTTCTAGCAAACGGGTTCGCTACGCTCTGCTTCCCGTTCACGCGCGTCCCCATGGTCCCGGAGGCCCTTGCTTCCGGGATCTTTCATTTTGTGTTAATATGTTCTTTGGAGTCTCGGGTCGCATGTGGGATGCCGAGAGTTGTTCGGAGGACCCCGTGTTGCCGTGCTGGGATGCGAGGGTCGAAGGAAGGTGTGGGCGGTCCCGGAGAACGCGTTTCTCCGGGACCTTTTCTATTTTGAATCTCGTGATAGACTCGAACGTATGCGACTTCTCACTCGTGAAATGGTAACCCTCGTCGGCGAAGAAGTGGAGCTCACGGGCTGGGTTTCTGCTCGGCGGGACCACGGAAAAATCATTTTTATTGATCTTCGCGACCGGGGCGGGGTTGCCCAGGTTGTCTTTACTCCTAAAGAAAAAGAGCTTTACGAAGCAGGGAGCCGTCTCCGGCCGGAGTGGGTGGTAAAAATCCGGGGGAAAATAAGCGTGCGACCGAAAGGTATGGAAAACGAAGCGATTCCTACCGGGAAGCATGAACTTGTAGCGACTCACCTTGAAGTAATTTCCGAGGCAGAGACGCCTCCGTTTCCGCTCGACACCGATGGGCACGAAATTGATGAAGAGGTTCGTTTGAAGTATCGCTATCTTGATTTACGTCGCGAACGGCTTCACCGGAACATAAAACTACGTTCGGAATTTGTTAACCGTATACGGCAGTTTCTTTTCAAGCGAGATTTTACGGAAATAGAAACGCCCATGCTCACAAAATCAACGCCCGAGGGTTCGCGCGACTTTGTGGTTCCCTCGCGGCTCCACCCTGGAAAGTTTTTTGCCCTCCCGCAATCTCCCCAGCAGTACAAACAGCTCCTTATGGTTGCGGGGTTCGAGCGATATTTCCAGATCGCGCGCTGTGTGCGCGATGAAGACCTGCGGGCAGACAGGGGATTCGAGCATTCCCAAATCGATTTAGAAATGAGTTTTGTGAAACGAGAAGAAGTAATGGCGATGGATGAGGAGATGATCACGTCAGTCGTGGAAGGAATGGGCTACACACTAAAAGAAAAACCATTTCCGGTGATACCGTATACCGAAGCAATCGCAAAATATAAAGGCGACAAATTTGATCTCCGTACGGAAGCAGACAAAAAAAATAATGTCCTCGCATTTGCGTGGGTAGTTGATTTTCCGTTCTTTGAAAAAGATCCGGCAGCTCCTTCGGGGTGGGCGTTCACCCATAACCCATTTTCTATGCCAAAAGAAGAGCATGTCGAGTGGCTAAAAAAAGGGGAGCGCATCGGTGAAATTTTGACCACGCAGTACGATCTGGTCTGCAATGGCTATGAAGTAGGCGGGGGAAGTATTCGCGCGCACCAGCCGGAAATTTTAAAATCCGTGTTCAGGATTCTTGGCTACGAAGACGATGTGATTGAGGCGCAATTTGGACATATGCTTACGGCATTCAAATACGGCGCTCCTCCGCACGGAGGTATTGCGCATGGCGTTGAGCGACTCCTTATGATATTGACGGGCGAACAGTATCTCCGAGAAGTTCAGGCATTCCCACAAACGAGCTCCGGTCGTACATCGGTCATGGATGCGCCCGCAGCACTCGACCCGAAGCAGCTAAAAGAGCTCAAGTTGAAGGTTAAAAAGTAGTTATTCGAGGGCGGTAGGGCTGTTCAGAAACATTGAATGCAAGACCATGCCCATGTGCCAAAAAGTGTGCGCTCCAAGGCCGCTAGGCCGGTCTTACCCACTTTTTTGGCACATGGGCAATGTGAGTTTCCGATCAGTGCTAAAACGGTTGACAGATATCTTAGTGGATGTTAATATAATGGTCATCCGTAGCAATACGGTGTTTTCAGCACATTGAATCCGCACGCCTGAATTCCGCGGTGTTCGCGGATAGAGAGGGCGATGCATAACCCTGGACCGAGGAGGTCTCTGATGGGTACGGTTACGCTACGAACGGTGAACCGCATGATGCGCACTGGCGAGTCGAACGAGGTTTCAAACGAGAAACTCGTGCGGCTTATCGAGTCCAGTCTCTGGGATCTTGTGGCAGATGCGGACGACTATGGGAATCTCGCCGAGGTGGTGCGCGCGCACCTTGCGCGCTCCGCGACGGCACGCACGGGAATTCTCGAATATATCGTCACTATCCGAGTTTCTGCCGTCTCCGATTTCGTCGCGGCTGACCACTTCAAGGTGGACATCTCGGCGAACGCCCGGGTGAAGATTGCGTGGATCAGCAAGAACTTCACGGATCACTTCCTCGGGAAGATCGAGCGAGATGTTTCTGCAACGAGTATGAGGGTATACCGCCTCCTCGAATCGCCCCCCGACGACCTGATCATCGTAGTGCTTGGCAGATGTCGCGACACTATGCTCGCCCACCTCTGTAAGCTGCTCGAAAAGCAGCCGAATGGTGAAAACGGCAGACTTCTCACGAACAGAAAGACAAACATCTTCTACATTCGAGACATAGCTGGCGCTCTCTGGGCTGTGGACGCGTGCTGGAACGGCGGCGGTTGGTTCGTGGGTGCCAGCTCCGTCGAGGGCCCGAGTGGGTGGTTCGTCGGCAGCCAGGTGTTCTCCTGCTGATCCCGCCTAAGGCGGGTGAACCTTTGACCCTTTGAATCTTTGCACGCGGTGCATGGGTTCGGAGGGTCTTTTTTTAAAAATTGCAACTTTCATTTCACTCCGCTACAATTTCCTCCATGGCAACAACACATCCAAAAGAAGAGAGGACATTTTTAATGATTAAGCCGGACGGCGTCCGGAAAGGACTTGTCGGAGAAATTATTAAGCGTCTCGAACAGAGAGATTTGAAAATCGTGGCACTCGAGATGTTCCAAGCAACAAAGGAACAAGTACACAATCACTATCCAAAAGATGAGAAGTGGATTCATCGGCTCGGTGAAAAAACAAATGTGACCTACCAAAAGTACGGGTACGATATGCAGAAGGAGCTTGGGACCACCGATCTCCTCACCGCCGGGAAAATGGTGCGCGAATGGCTGATTGACTACATGACGTCTGCTCCCATGGTGCGGATGATCGTGCAAGGAATTCATGCGGTAGATATGACAAGAAAAATCGTGGGACCAACTATGCCATACCAAGCAGAAATGGGAACTATTCGCGGTGACTATTCGGCAGACTCTCCCGCGCTCGCAAACAAGGAAAAGCGGGCGGTTATGAACCTGGTTCACGCATCTGAAACTCCAGAAGAAGCAGCGCACGAGATCGAATTTTGGTTTGGAAATCAAAAACCGTTTAGCTATAAGCGGTTTGGTATTGACGAATAGGTTTAAGTACGCAATTCTTTCTTTAGTGCTGGTGTGGCATCAGTGAAACGCAAGTACCAACTCAAGGAGACTGTCGGTGAAACAGTACGTTCTCTACGGTGTAGACGGCCATTGGCCTCCTGTCAAAGTCTACGATTTCAATACATTCTCGGACGAAAAGGCGGGCGAGATCGGCAGAGAGTGGGTCAAGGAGCATCCGCTTCAAGCTTCTCTCTATGACGATGTCGTCGCAACGCGAATTGAGACAACCGAACTAGGGAGCGTCAATTCCTCCAAGATCGTCGTCTAGATCGTTCGATCCCATGTCCCCGTTCTGCGCTCGGTGCAGGTCGGGGATGTTTTTTGAAACTATTTTAGTTATCCACTTGACTTGGCAGTAAGAGCGACGATAATAAAGATATCCCCCCTGAAGAGTTCCGGATCAAATAAACAATTCAAGGGAGGGTAAGAGTATCTCGCTCTGTTGAGCAAGATTGAACCCACCCACCTGGTTTACGCCGGGAAGCTCAAAAGGAGGGATACGAAGGAGTACCGAGTCTCTCGGGCTCTTCTTCGTATCATTCTTTCAATTACAGGCAAGTTCAGCTAGAGTAGACGATGCACGAGCATCGTTGTTTTCATTTTGTGAACAAAATGAAAACATTCTGAATCGGATTGAAAAATTACCATGGAGAAAAACATCCGCAATTTCGTCATCATCGCTCATGTGGACCACGGAAAGTCTACCCTTGCCGATCGGCTTCTCGAAACCACAGGAACAGTTCCAAAGCGGCTTATGAAAGCGCAGTTCCTTGACCAGCTCGATCTCGAGCGGGAGCGAGGAATTACGATTAAAATGGCTCCCGTCAGAATGATATATCATTCTGACCGCAGACCAGCGCAGAACGAACCGCAGACAAACGCAGACAGCGACCTTCTCTACCAGGAGGATACTTATAGAATTCGAGGCGCTATATTTGCAGTTAGAAAAAATCTTGGCCTTGGACATAAAGAGGGTATATATGGGAATGCATTAGAAATAGAATTCGAAAAAGCTGGAATTTCGTTTGAGCGAGAGAAGACAATCGAATTAACCTACGAAGGTAAAAAAATAGGTGTATATCGTCCAGATTTTATTCTCGAAAATAAAATCCTTCTCGAACTAAAATCTCTTCCTTTCATAGGGCAAATTGAGGAAAAGCAACTATGGAGTTATTTAAAAGGATCCCAATATAAACTTGCGTTTCTCGTGAATTTTGGCGGAAAAGATGTTCAAATTAAGAGGATTATCTATGATACTGATCGTTTTCTGCGTGAATCTGCGTTAAGTCCGCGTCAGTCCGCGCAGGTTGAGTACGTACTCAACCTGATCGACACGCCGGGGCATTCTGATTTCTCTTACGAAGTATCCCGAGCGCTTGCGGCTGTTGAGGGCGCGGTGCTTTTAGTTGATGCAACCCAAGGGGTGCAGGCACAGACGCTCGCGAATTTCGAAAATGCGAAGCGTGCAGGGCTTACGGTGATCGGCGTGGTGAATAAAATTGACGTTGCCGCTCCCGAGCAGGTGGAATCATCACTTGCTGAAATTTCCGCTCTCCTTGGAGTGGATCCCGGAGAGATTTTAAGAGTTTCGGGAAAAACAGGCGCGGGGGTTCCGGAGCTTCTCGAACGGATCGTATCCGAGATTCCGCCACCACATGCGGCATCCGGTTCTTCGGCAACTGCGCGTGGTCTCGTTTTCGACTCGCTCTACGACGAACATAAAGGAGTTATCGCTTTCGTTAGGGTATTTAGCGGCAGAATTGTCGCTCATGCAAACGCTGAGCTCCTCGCAATAGGAGTTTCTTTTAAGATGAAGGAAATCGGTCGCTTCTCGCCCGCGATGAAGCCGTGCGACGAATTGAACTCTGGGGACATTGGCTATGTTGCAACGGGAATTAAGGACCCAGGGAAAATTAAGATTGGGGACACGCTTGCGGTCCGACGCGAGGGAGAAGCATGCGAAGCACTCGCTGGGTATCGGGAGCCGCAACCCGTCGTGTTCGTTTCATTCTACCCAGAAGATCCAAGCGAGTACGATCGCCTTCGTCAGACGCTTGGGTATCTTCGGCTAAACGATTCGGCGCTCCGGTTTGAGCCAGATATGAATGAAGTGCTCGGGCGTGGGTTCAAAGGGGGATTCCTCGGGCGACTCCACTTCGAGATCGCCGCCGATCGTCTTGAGCGTGAATTCGGTCTTAAAACAGTACATAGCTTCCCGTCAGTTGCCTACGAGGTAAAAACGGAAAAGGGCTGGTCGACAGTGACGAACCCGCGAGATTTTCCGGATCACCCCCTTGCGGTAAAGGAACCAGTTGCGAAGATAGAAATACTTTCACTGCCCGAATACCTCGGCGCCATACTCCAGCTCAAAGACATGTTTCGTTTCTACGATATCGAGGTGCGTACCATGGGAGGCAAATCTATCATGGATGCAAAGTTGCCGCTCGCGGAGCTCGTGAGTGATTTTGACGACAGGCTAAAATCTGCGTCGAAAGGGTTTGCGTCGATGAGTTATGAGCCGATAGGGTATGCGGACGCCGATGTGGTGAAAATAGATATTCTCGTTGCGGAAAGTGTTGTCCCTGGACTTACCCGCGTCGTATTTGCTGCGGATGTTGAACGAATAGCACGCACGACTGTCGAGCGACTCAAAGAATTGCTTCCGGGACAGCAATTCTCGCAATCGGTTCAAGCTTCAGTGGGCGGGAGGATTATTGCTCGCGAAACTATCCCGGCAATGAAAAAACTCCTCGGAAATTTCGGAAAAACAGGTGGTGATCGCACGAGAAAAATGAAGTTGTGGAAAAAACAAAAGGAAGGGAAAAAGCGACTGCAAGAACGAGGGACTAGTGAACAGGTAAAGATTCCCGCCTCCATCTTTAAGGAATTACTTAAGAAGTAGGAGGCGAGGCTCGCCTAGTAAGGCGGCCCGCTTTGCGAGGCTCGCCTAGTAAGGCGGCCCGCTTTGCGAGGCTCGCCTAGTAAGGCGGCCCGCTCACATCTTTAAAGAACTTCTAAAAAAATAACGAGGACGAATATGCCCGCGCGGTGTATTTTCCAGAGGTTCTCGGAGGATGACGGTCCGAGAGAAAGCGCTCCGCGAGCACGCGGAGATAGCGTCTCTGGAAAATATACCGCGCGGGCATCTAAGTACTTCTCAATCATTCAACAGAGAGTTATTATGGTACCGTGATTCGTCTCTCTGTAATTGTCGCATCGGTGCTCCTCCTCGTCGTCATTGGCGTTCAGGCGTATCGCCTTGCCGGTCAGAAAAATGAGCTAGAAACCCAGGCATTGAAACTGGATGCTGAAGCAAAAAAGATCCGCGAGGAAAATCAAGGTATTGAATCTGACCTCGGATACTACGCAAACCCAGAAAACCTCATGAAGGAATTCCGTTCACTTTTTAATTATCGGATGCCGAGCGAGGAGCTCCATATTATTGTTCCAAAACCATGAAGCGTAGCTATTTAATTGCGATTTTTATAGGGTTTATGGCAACCGCGCTCACGGGCTACGCGGCGATCAAGGCAGGAATTATCCCCGTGGCACTCGTAAACCAGTCTTTCATCGATGCGCGCGATTTCACTGAATCAGTTGCATCGATTGAGCACTACTATCAAGAAATTGCCAGGCAAGCAAAGGAAAAAAATAAGGAAAACGAACTATCATCACTCGAAATTGAGCGGGCAACTCTCGACAAGTTGATTGAAAACGAACTTATTCGCGTGGAGCTTGAAAAGCGTATTGTAAAGGAGGAAATTCAGAGTCTGGTTTCTAAGAAAATCGGCGCGCTCGAAGAGGTGAAAACGCCACAATTCGGCGGAGCGGTGATGGCGCTCTATGGTATCTCTGCCGATCGTTTCCGAGAGCTGGTACTCGAGCCAAAAGCACGAGAAGAAATATTTGCCGAATCACTTGAGGATGAAGACAATGATTTCGATAGTGCGATTCAATCGCTTCGGGATCGGGCAAAGGTGCGAATTCTGGTTCCCGGCTTGCATTGGGAGGATGCGGGAGTTATCGTACGGGGACGGTAAGAAAATTGGCGGGATTAGTACAGTGGCAGTACGGTTGCTTCCCAAGCAACAGACGCGAGTTCGATTCTCGTATCCCGCTCCAATTTTAAAAATATATGCGGCCCCCGAGTGGCGGAGGCCGCAATTAAACGAATGGTCGACCGGCGCTAGCGTTTCAGGTATTTCCAGCACACGTCGTCGACCGTTACACTGACTTTTTCGCCTGGTTCCCCCTGAGCGAAGAGACCAAGCTTGAAATCATTGTTGTTCTCAAGCCAGGTAAGCGCTTCGCTCTCGTAGAGCACTGCGCCATCGATCGTGATTCGTGCTCGATCTCGTGTGTCGGGCATCCGCGCGATCTCGAGGCGGAACGTCTTTCCAAGCGGTCGAGAGGCAACACGTCCCTCCGGGAGAGGAACATCCCAGCTAGGCATTGGCTTCTCTTCGGTCACCGGACCCTCCATGACTCGAACCGCCATGACTCCCGACACTTGCCGACTCACGGCGATTTGTCCGAGGATCTGGCGCTGAAAGCCGCTTACGACCAAGAGCCGCTCGCGATTGAGAAACATCCCAATCCGGACGAGATCTTCATCGTCACAATTCACGGTAATGTCCGCCGCGAATGAAACGAAATCGGGCGATGTGAGCGTTATGCAGGCACGTACCTCTTGGTCTACGTTGACTTGCCTCGGGAGGAACTCTCCCTTGATGACCATGGCGCCGTTCTCGACAGCGAACACAGGACCAGTTATTTCTTCCAAGTCCCACGGTTTCTGAACCGTGGTTTCTTCGTCGAAGCGGGCCCAGCTTTCTGCCTGCTCACGTGGCGTACCACCCTGGAAGAAGAGGGTGGCGATCACAATCAGAAACGACTTCAGCATTGTCGGTTCTCCGTAAGAGTTGGAGGGAAAAGAAGGACGCCGAGGATGGAAAGGATGCTATATATTATGATATGAAAACCAAAGGTTTTTAGCAAGATTTTGCGCAGAATCACGTAGCTATTCCTCGTGTGTTATTATTACTTAATATGAAGAAAAAAATAGCCATTGCAATAGTTATCGTGGTTGCCTTGCTTCTTATCGTGGGAGTGCTGGTGTATGTGATGACTATCCCCGTGGTTAACCTTGGCGATGTTGCTTTTGAAACCGTGCAAAGAGATTTTCACGGAGGAGTTGAAGTGCCAAAGAATGTGGCGATCACCGACGAAGCCGCGTGGACCACGCTCTGGAATCAGATGAGTGCGAATATTACGCCGAAACCTCCGGCTCCCGAAATTGATTTTGCGAACGAGTTAATCGTAGGAGTTTTTATGGGAACAAAATCTACCGGAGGATACAGTACCGAGGTAACTCGAATTGCAAAGACAGATGCGAAAATCACTGTTTATATCCGCGAGGTATCACCTGGTCCGAATTGTGCCGTTACTCTTGCGCTTACGGTGCCTTACCACATTGTGAAGATGCAAAAAGTGGATGGTGACATCGATTTTTCAGTGACGAAAGATGTGACCGAGTGTCCGGCGCCGTAACGAGAATATGCTTGCGCTCAATCCATTCCGGCAGAGTGCTAACCTCTGCGGTCCCGCAGCACTTAAAATAGTACTCGGGTATTATGGTGTTACGGTTTCAGAAAAAAAACTTGCAAAGCTCGCGCGTTCGGATAACTGGGGGACAAGGGCAGAGCATCTTGTGGCCACGGCAAAGAAACTTGGATTTAATGCGCACATTAAAAATTTTGCGGATCTCTCCGACATACGTACATATGTGAAGCGAGGGATTCCGGTAATCGTAGATTGGTTTTCTGGAGATGATGGGCACTACTCACCAGTTGCCGGGATCGATGCGAAATATATTTATCTTCAAGATTCAGAGCTTGGACGAATCCGGCATATTGATTTAAAAACGTTCAAGCGGGTATGGTTCGATTTTACCGGTGATTTTTTAAAAAAGAAAAGTGACATTGTACTTCGAAGCATGATTGTGGTTTTCCCTAAAAATAATCGCGCCGCCCGCCGGAAGTGAATCCGGTAGGCGGCGGTGCGTTAGTTGGTCGATCAGGATCGGCTGTTGCGTAGCCCCAGATTCGCACGGGGATTCCGACGGAGTTGGTTCTTTGCCAGCTCTTCGACGACATTCACGACAAAGCGAATGGTGATCTCAGGACGAAGGACCATCCCGCCTCCATCTGACATGTAGTAGGGATCGTCAGCGGCTCCTTCGGTAATGCCTCGCGCTCGGGCAAGTGCCTCATCGAAAGCAGTGAGTCTACTGGTAAGTAGCGTGAGAAGATGGTCCTTCCGGAGCGGATGGTCTCCTTCATATCCATGGTCGCGAGAAGGATACTTCGCTTGTTTTCGAAGATTCTCCGCATATCTGGTTCTGTCGAGCTTGAACGGATCGCTCTTCTTATCTGATCTGGTTTTCGCCAAGATTGACTCCTTCTGGTTCGGCGTCCTGAATTGATTATAGCGCTCTTACATGATAATTTGAATCGGCTGCCGGAGTAGCTCAGTGGCAGATTTACCCGCCGCAGTTTAGCCCTTTGAGCCGGAGTAGCTCAGTGGTAGAGCGACTGTTTCGTAAACAGTAGGTCGCGAGTTCGATCCTCGCCTCCGGCTCAAAGGGCTTTTAACACAGGCGGGGCGACTGTTTTCCGCCAGAGGCGGATAAACTCCAACAGTAGGTCGCGAGTTCGATCCTCGCCTCCGGCTCAGTAGAATACTATGACTTTCATGGAATTACCCCTAAAGCCCCTTACCGGCAAATACGACAAACTTTCCTGCTACCTTACTATCTACCCTGGCGTAGGAGGAGACGATGCGAAGGATTGGGGAGACATGCTCTTCCGTATGTACGTGCGCTACGCAGAACGGCGAGGATGGAAGGTAATTCAAACCGATGACCGCACAATCGAGATCAAGGGGGAATTTGTCTATGGTACGCTCAAAAAAGAAATGGGCGTGCACCGGCTCGTACGCATTTCTCCGTTTTCCGGAAAAAAACTTAGGCATACTTCTTTCGCACTCGTTGAGGTAGTTCCCGTGCTTCCTGAAGTCGAACATCGCAATTTTCAGATTCCTCCGGATGATCTCGAGGTATCGTTTTCACGCGCTGGAGGTCCGGGCGGACAAAACGTAAATAAAGTAGAAACCGCAGTTCGGGTAACGCACAAACCGACGGGAATTGTGGTCTCTGCCCGTGCAGAACGAAGCCAGGCACAGAATCGCGAGAAAGCAATACAGCTCCTGAAGTCGAAACTGATTCACCTCATGGAAACCGCGCACAAGAAAGAACTCTCGGAGTTGCGTACCCGGGTGAAACCCGAATGGGGGAATCAAATTCGCTCCTATGTGCTCCACCCGTACAGACTGGTGAAAGATCACCGCACAAAGGCAGAATCGTCACAACCAGAAAAAGTGTTAGACGGCGACCTCGACAAGTTCATAGAAGCCGAACTACAATTAGAAGATAAGCACTAGCCAATTGCTAGTCGCTCGCGGTTAATCACTATCTCAATGATTTCATTTCACAACGTTTCGAAAATCTACAGCAAGGATTCGATTGCACTCGATGGCATCGACCTTGAAATTAAGACGTCTGAGTTCGTTTCCGTGATTGGAAAATCCGGAGCGGGAAAATCCACGCTTATTAAGCTCATGATTGGCGAAGAAAAACCGACCAAAGGCCGGGTGGTAGTGGGCGCCTATGAAGTCAACAAACTGCGTCCGCAGGAACTTCCCGAACTCCGCCGAAAAGTCGGCATTGTGTTTCAGGATTTCAAACTCTTACCGAACAAAACCGCATATGAAAATGTGGCATTTGCCCTCGAAGTAGAAGGACGAGGGCAGTCAGATATCGACGAGCTTGTTCCCCAAGTGCTCGATATGGTGGGGCTTTCCGATAAGCGGCAACATTTCCCGAGTGAGCTTTCCGGAGGCGAGCGCCAGCGGGTAGCGATTGCGCGCGCCATGATTCACCGGCCGTCGGTCGTGATCGCGGATGAGCCGACGGGCAACCTTGACGAAGCGAACACCGAGGACATCATGAATCTTCTTTTGAAAATCAACGAACTTGGCACTACGGTGATTCTCGCGACTCACAACCGGCACGTGGTCAATTTAGTGCACAAGCGGGTGATTACGCTCGCGGATGGTAAAATAGTGCGTGACGAAGAAAAATCAAAGTATACTCTTGAATAGTAAAATGTGGAATGTGGAATGGAAAAAAGGAACACACCTGCATGAAGAACCCATTGCATCACATTTTCCATTTAACATTTAACATTTAACATCGATATGGCCACCACCCTTGCCCGCATCATTAAATATGGTTTCCAGAGTATCTGGAGAAATGGTTGGCTTTCCGTTGCGAGCGTGAATGTGATGATACTCGCGCTCATCGTATTCAACGGCCTCATCGTGTTTTCGGTGCTCACGGATACCGCGGTCGCTTCGCTCCAGGACAAAATTGATATCAGCGTGTATTTCAAATCGAATGCTCCGGAAGACGAGATATTGAAAATATCCCGTGCGCTCCAAGACCTCGAGGAGGTGAAAGATGTTGAATATATCTCACAAGAAAAAGCGCTCGAAGTCTTCAAGGAGCGGCACAAAGACGATCCAACAATTGAGCAAGCGTTGAAGGAGCTCGAAGAGAATCCGCTCCTTGCGTCTTTAAACATCAAAGCATCCGATCCTACGAAATACGGCGATATCGCCGAGTATTTATCTACCGAAAATTTTACAGAACTCATTGATGAAGTCACTTACAATCAGAGCCGAGGCGCGATCGACCGGCTGAACAAGATTGTGAATACGGTAAAGCGGGTTGGGCTTGGGCTCACTATTTTCCTTGCACTCACCGCGGCGCTTGTTACCTTCAATACGATCAGTCTCGCGATCTACTCAAATCGGGAGGAAATCGGGATCATGCGACTCGTGGGTGCTTCAAATGCCTTTATTAACGGTCCTTATCTTGTGGAAGCGATCATATTTGGAATATTTTCCGCAGTGGTGAGTCTTATTATTGTTGCTCCCTTTGTAGATCTTGCCGCGCCCTACATCCAGTCGTTCATTCCTGAAATGGATCTTAAAAACTATTTCTATTCGAACCTTTTCAATCTGTTTGGTTACCAGCTTCTCTTCGGTATTGGTCTTGGAGTGGTCTCTGCAGCGATCGCGATTCGGCGGTACTTGAAGATTTAGCATATTGTATTTGAGCGACCTTGATCTTATTTGATCTATAGTGCTATCGTCTTTTTAGATCACGTGCGTTTTCGAAACGCAGAAAGGAAGTACGATGGGAGAAGCCGACGGCATTTACCCGACCGACCGTTCTTGTCTCGTGTGCAACAGGATGATCGTTCGTGCAGTTGCCTCTGTCTACGATCCGGCATCTGGGCCGATGTGCATCGGACCAGGATCGGAAAATCAACTCCAGCAAGTGATCACGTACCACTGTGAGCACTGTGGAATTCAGTACAAGTTCCTGCCGCCCAAGGATGCAGCGCCGAGGTCACGTGGACTCGATATACGCTTTCGCCCAAACAGGAGGTAACGTAAATGACTGCCCCGTGGGAGGCCGATGGTAGCGATGAGTCAGTGGGATTTCGTCGAAAAGACGACGAGCTGAACGCAGAAGAGCAAGATCCTGGGGCGAGATGGATTGTTTTCGGTCTTGTTGTGATGATCGGAATCGTGCTCGGAATCGTATGGCTTGGGAGATTGATTTACTTCAACCTTGTCTAGCTCGGTTGAGACAATGTTGGTCGTCGCGCAGGCCGTTCCTCGGGAGCGGCCTTTTCATTTGCTTGTGTTTTTTACGATCAAGTGGGTAAGATAGGGGTGCCCGGCTCTCGAAGAGCAGGGATTTTCACATGAACGGAGGTATCTTTAAACTGGTTTCAAAAAATAAGCCCGCCGGCGATCAGCCAAAGGCAATTGAAGCACTTGCCGGCGGTATTAAGTCTGGATACGCACACCAAACGCTTCTGGGCGTTACCGGTTCGGGAAAAACATTCACCATTGCGAACGTGATTGAAAAAACGCAAAAGCCAACGCTCGTCATTGCGCACAATAAAACGTTAGCGGCCCAGCTTACGAATGAATTTCGAGAATTGTTTCCAGAAAACTCGGTGAACTATTTCGTGTCGTACTATGACTACTATCAGCCGGAAGCGTACATGCCGAATTCGGATACCTACATTGCGAAAGAAGCGATGGTGAACGATGAAATCGACAAGCTCCGGCATGCAGCAACCACCGCGCTCCTCACGCGGCGAGACGTAATCGTGGTCGCATCGGTTTCCTGTATTTATGGCTTAGGTGCCCCCGAGGTGTATGCGGAGAATATCTTCCGAATTGCAGTTGGAACGGAGATGAATCGTGCGAAGTTTTCACGGAAATTGATTGAACTTCAATTCACTCGAACAAATTCCGATTTAAAACGGGGCACATTCCGGCTTCGCGGGGAAAATTGGGAAATCATGCCGCCCGATCGGGAGGTAATTTATGCAATCGAAGTTCGCGAAGGAAAAGTAAAAAATATCCACGAAGTGAATCCAGTCGAAGGGTTTCGTCCTGGGATCACCCCCGCAAAACTCGAGGTGATTATTTCACCGGCGAAACACTTCATTACCGCGGCAAGTGATCGTGATCGCGCCATTGGTGCTATTCAGGCCGAGCTAAAAGAGCGACTCGCACTTTTCGAGAAAGAAAAGAAATACTTAGAGGCAGAGCGTCTTGAACGTCGCACAAATTTCGACATTGCGATGATTCGAGAAGTTGGATACACAAATGGCATTGAAAACTATTCCCGGCACCTCTCGGGTCGAGCCGCCGGTGAACCACCGGATACCCTTCTCAACTATTTTCCAAAAGGTGCTCATGGCGAACCAGGATTTCTTACGGTGATTGATGAATCGCACGTTACCGTTTCTCAAATTCAGGGAATGTACGAAGGCGACGCATCAAGGAAAAAAACGCTCATTGAGTACGGATTCCGGTTGCCATCTGCTGCCGACAACCGGCCGCTCAAATTTTCGGAATTCAGTGCGCGCGTAGGACAAATCATCTACACGTCGGCAACGCCCGGAAAATACGAGATAGTAAAAAGTAGTCCTTCGACTATCGCCCAGAATGGTTTGCAAACCACAAAAGGACAAATCGTTGAACAAATCATCCGCCCCACGGGACTCGTGGATCCGGAAATAATCATCCGGCCGGTGCGCGGGCAGATCGATGACTTGATTCCCCGGATCGAAGACAGGGTTCGGAAAAAAGAACGGGTGCTTGTCACGACGCTCACAAAAAAAATGGCCGAGGATCTCACGGAATACCTCAGTGAAAAGTATAAAGCGACAAGCGACAAGGAAAAGAAGATAATTAAATCAGATACCCATGTCGCATTACCCATGTCACATGATCCTATAAAAGTCGCCTATCTCCACAGCGATGTAAAAACGCTCGATCGGATAAAAATTCTCACGAACCTTCGGCGAGGGAGCTTCGACGTGCTGGTAGGCGTAAATCTCCTCCGGGAGGGTCTCGATCTTCCCGAGGTATCGCTCGTCGCGATTCTTGATGCGGATAAGGAAGGGTTCTTACGATCCGAAACGTCGCTTATCCAGACTATTGGGCGCGCCGCGCGTAATGCGGCAGGGCAAGTGGTGATGTACGCGGATCAGATGACCGGTTCGATTACTCGTGCGGTAGGAGAGACGGGTAGGCGGCGGTCGATGCAGCTTGCGTATAATCGCGCGCACGGTATCACGCCAAAAACAATCTTGAAGGAAATAAAGGATATTCTTCCGGTCGAAAAAATTCTGAAGCTCGAAATGAAGCCGATTCCGAAATCAAAAACAGCACTCGAGCGTTTAATAAAAGAAAAAGAACGAGAGATGAGAGAGGCAGCGAAAAATCTGGACTTTGAGCTTGCGGCAATACTTCGGGATGAGGTGCGGGAATTATTGAAGGAAGAAAAGAAGAGGAAGCTCTGATGTCAGCCGTGTGGATAACGTCACGCCTATTCCATCACGACATAATAGCCACAAGCTTCTGTATTTCCTCCGAAGAGTGCGCTCCGGGTCGCTAGGCCAAGTCTTACCCTCTTCGGAGGAAATACAAGAAGAGCTCTGTTATGGCATGAGGGGATAGCTGTGGATAACTATTTCTCGAGTAAAGAGTATTCGCGGTACTATTATTCTATAGGTAAAAGTTCAGCAAATGCCTAACTCATGAAATCCACTTCAGAAACCGTTCGCTTTTCCGTTCCACGTATTTCAGTTATCGTAATCGCAATCCTCGGGTTGGTGATTATGGGGTATCTTTTTTCACTTCGGTTTTCGACGACCGATAGCGCGTTTTGTAACCTCGGCGAAAATCTCTCCTGCGACGTGGTGAATAAGAGCGCCTACGCAACGATCTGGGGCATCCCACTGTCGCTCCTTGGATTTTTGTACTTCCTCGGTGTGGGCATTATGGCGATCTGGAAGTGGAAGCCGGAAACTGCGCGAGCGATCGCGGTTGTAACCATTATTTTTCTCGGTCCTTCACTCTACCTTTCTTACATTGAATTTTTTGTACTCGAAAACATCTGCGTATTCTGCGAGGCCTCGAAAATCCTCATGATTGCGCTCCTGGTTCCCGCATTCCGTGGTATGGAATACCGGAAACTATCTGGGAAAGCAGTCGGGATGGCGGTTTTTGTGGGACTCCTCCTTGCGTTTATTACGTATGCGATACAGTCGCGTACGGTTCCGGAGGGGAAATACGATACCTTTGCCCAGTGTCTTACCGAGAAAAGTTTCGTGGTATATGGATCAGCGACGTGCTCTTACTGTGCCACACAGCGTGCAATGTTCGGAAGCGCCTTCCAGTTCATTAAGGAAATTGAGTGCAATCCGCGGAATCCTCATCCTGAAACGCAACTTTGCATCGATAAAAACATTGAAGGTACGCCCACATGGATTCAGGAAGATGCAAGCGGAAAAGACGTGTACCGCTTTCCCGCAGGCGTTGTTGAGCTCGATGAGCTATCGCGGGTATCCGGGTGTGCGCTTCCTGAAAAATAAAACTCACATATGTTCGGAGAAGGATTAACCATTGGTATTGTGATAGCCGCAGCTGCGGCAGACAGCATAAATCCGTGCGTGTTCGGGGTACTTATTTTCCTTATTGCATTTATGAATCGGGTGTTTAAAACCCGCCGGATGATGCTCGTCGGGGGAATTTTCTATACTGCGGTAGTATACGCGACATATTTAGCGCTCGGATTCGGAATTCTGAAAATTACGCTCAATGTCGGCATATCACAGTTTTTCTACACGATAGTCGCAATCATTGCGATCATCGCCGGTCTCCTCGAAATTAAAGATTATTTCTGGTATGGGAAGGGATTTTCGCTTCAGATGTTACCTGGTGCTGCAAAACGGCTTGAGTATTACACGACGAAAGTCGAAGCAATGGAGGTGAAGCACCCCGCATATCTTTTCCTGGTAACCGCGCTTCTCGGAATTTTCGTGGTACTCGTGGAGCTTCCATGTACTGGCGCTCCCTATTTTGCCATCTTAGGTCTTCTTGGAGCCGGAGATTACACGCAGGCGGTCCCGCTTCTTCTGCTCTATAATTTTATATTCATTGTGCCGCTCCTCGTCATTATTGGGATTTCATACTTTGGAACTTCGTCCGAACGCCTCGAGTCTTGGAGAAAGGAACACCGAGGCCTTATGCGGCTTGGGATCGGTTTGTTCCTTATCGCCCTTGGGGTATACATGATTTACTCAATTATCTAATCCTTAAAGTCGAGCAATTATTGAATAATATAAAAAATATGACACTTCCAGCAAAAGTATTCCTATTCGGACTCCGTATTTCTCTTGGGTGGCTTTTCCTGTATGCAGGAATTACGAAACTGATAAATCCTGAATGGAGCGCAGGAGGGTTTCTCGGGGGCGCAAAATCATTGACTGGTCTCTATGCGTGGTTTGGGAGCGATCAAATGCTTCCGTTTATTAATTTTATCAATGAGTGGGGACTCACGCTTCTTGGAGTATCGCTCATCTTGGGTGCGTTTGTAAGGATTTCTGCGCCACTCGGAGCACTGCTTATGATTCTTTATTGGATCCCGCGTCTCCAGGGATTTAAACCGGACGCAAATTCATTCATCGTGGACTCGCACATCATCTACGCACTCGTACTACTCTTCTTCGCCACATTCCACGTAGGACAGTATTGGGGATTGGATGAAAAGCTTCGGCATAGCAAATT
>JBBTVP010000064.1:0-7022 GCA_038063175.1 Patescibacteria group bacterium | reverse complement strand
CATTCCACGTAGGACAGTATTGGGGATTGGATGAAAAGCTTCGGCATAGCAAATTTTTTAGGAGGTGGGTGTAATTTAATTTTATCGCAAAATATTCACGCTAATTTTTTAGTTTTTTTGGAGTTGCCATCAGGAGGATAAGAAGCTATATTTTTATATAGCAAACCGTCTGCCAGGAAAGGAGCAGTGCATGGTTCTTCAGCAATCGCCGTGTCCGACATGCCAATTCTTGCTCGACTTCGCAATGGCTTTCTGCGGAAGGTGCGGAAGCCCAAACAGAGATTTTTCTCTGGAAGTTTTTCAGAAAACATGCAATCAGTCCATTGAAGCCGCAAGGCAGGAAGCATGCAGCAACGATCATCGAAGCATGAAACAGGTGATATTAAACACCGGGATCGAGGACGTAATGGAAGGAGAACCATCTGATGCGGCAAAAAAGATTGAAGGATTCATCACCATGCAAATGCACTGTCCCTTTTGTGGGGTAAGGGTGAAATAGATTAAGGAAATAATCTTAGTGGTCAACCTGCGCGACATCATACGAAGTCGTGCGGGTTTTCTTTATTTGAAGATTCTGTTAGGATGCGAGTGACCCCCCCCTACCGCCGAACCGGGGGCGCTTCTTCGTATAAAAAAGCATGAAAGATAAAATAATAATTCGCGGTGCGAGAGAGCATAATTTAAAAAACATTTCGATCGAACTCCCGCGCGACAAAATGATCGTGTTTACCGGTCTTTCGGGGTCGGGGAAATCATCACTCGCATTCGACACGATTTTTGCCGAGGGGCAACGGCGCTACATCGAATCGCTTTGCGCATATGCGCGGCAGTTTTTGGGTCGTCTTGATAAGCCGGACGTGGACGAAATTGAAGGGCTATCACCGGCAATTTCAATTGATCAGAAAAGCCATTCGGGAAATCCGCGCTCAACGGTTGCAACCATTACCGAGATTTACGATTACCTTCGCGTGCTTTTCGCCCGCGCGGGGAAACCCTACTGCCCCGAATGCGGAAAGGAGATTCGGAAGATGACGAATGAAGAAATCGTAGATGTGGCAATCGAATTTTCAAAATCAAGCAAGGTGAAGAAAAATCTTTTGATTCTCGCCCCCGTAGTTCGCGGCAGGAAAGGGGAATACTACCAGATGCTCTACGACTTCCTAAATGCAGGATTTAATGAGGTGAGGGTGGATGGTGAATTTCTTTCGCTGCGAGACAGAATCGATCTCTCGCGCTACAAGACCCACAACATTGATCTCCTCGTAGATCGAATTCCTGCGGGAATGGATTTTTCTGATAAAGATAACCGGCTTCGGCTTTCGGAAGCCGTTGAGCACGCCCTAAAATATGGACAGGGGGTGGTAACCGTTATTACCGACCGCGAGTCTTCGCTCTCTGCGAAATTTACCTGTCCGGCGGATGGTTTTTCATTTCCAGAAATCGAACCTCGACTTTTCTCGTTTAACAGCCCCTACGGTGCCTGCGGAACCTGTCACGGTCTTGGCACCGAGAATCCCTGGTCGGAAAAGATTTGCGATACGTGCGATGGAAAACGTCTCCGGCGGGAAAGTCTAAGTGTAATGATAGAAGGAAAAAACATCGTTTCCATTACGAATGTTTCCATTGAGGACGCGCTTAAATTCTGGACAGAATTCGAGGAGAAGCTGGGAAAAGAAAAAAAGATATCTGGCAAGGCCGGATCTCCGGCGAAGCCGGATGGGGCTCTGCCGCACGGCTCTGCCGGAGAGAATATCGCGGCGATTGCCGAGGTTCCTCTTCGTGAAATTAAAAACCGGCTTCGGTTTATGATGGATGTAGGGCTCGAATACCTCACGCTCGACCGAAGGGCGGGAACGCTCTCCGGAGGAGAAGCACAGCGGATTCGGCTTGCGTCCCAAATTGGCTCGCGACTCGTGGGAACACTCTATATTCTCGATGAGCCAACCATTGGGTTACACCAGCGGGACAACGCGAAGCTCATCAAAACACTGCACGAGCTTCGGGATCTCGGAAATACCATTATCGTAGTTGAACACGATGAAGAAACGATCCGGGAATCCGATTACCTCGTAGATATCGGTCCAGGCGCTGGTGTCCATGGCGGAAAGGTAGTTGCGAAGGGTCCAATTCCAGAAATTTTAAAGGACACAAAGCAAGAATCTTCGACTCTCGCATATCTTCGAGGCAAACGATTTATCGAAGCTCCGAAGGAGCGTAGAAAAATCGGTAAGAATCACGAAGTGCTCAAAATCCGAGATGCGTCGGCGAACAACTTGAAACACATCGACGTAGATATTCCGCTTCGGCGTTTTACGGCAGTGACCGGCGTTTCAGGTTCTGGAAAATCGACGCTCATCTACGATGTACTCTACAAAACGCTCGCAAATAAATTAAACGGCGCTGATTTCACACCGGGCGCTCATCAAGCGATCCTCGGACTTGAATATATTAATCGCATTGTCAATATCGATCAATCCGCGATCGGGAGGACGCCTCGATCGAATCCGGCAACGTATACCGGGGCATGGACGTTCATTCGAGATTTGTTTGCCTCAACTGAAGATGCGCGGGTAAGGGGCTATAAGCCGGGAAGGTTTTCGTTTAACGTACCCGGTGGTCGGTGTGAAAACTGCGAAGGTCACGGGGTGATTGCGATTGAGATGCATTTCTTGCCCACCGTCTACGTTCCGTGTGAAGTCTGTGGCGGAAAGCGGTTTGATCGGGAAACACTCGAAGTCGAATACCAGGGGAAAAACATTCACGATGTTTTGAAAATGACCGTCGAAGATGCGGTCCGATTTTTCCACGAAATTCCATGGCTTCACGACCGACTCCTCATTTTGAATGAAGTGGGTCTTGGGTACCTCGAACTGGGGCAGTCGGCTACCACGCTTTCGGGCGGCGAAGCCCAGCGGGTAAAACTCGGTTCAGAGCTCGGGAAGCGGGATACCAGGCGCACGCTTTACCTTTTAGACGAGCCAACGACTGGGCTCCACTTTGCGGATGTTCAGAAACTTATTGATGTGTTAAACCGGCTCGTGGAGCGGGGGAATACCGTCGTGGTAATCGAGCACAACTTAGACGTGATAAAAACCGCGGATTGGGTGATTGATTTGGGTCCCGAAGGAGGAAACGGGGGAGGAAAAGTAGTAATCGCAGGAACTCCCGAAGAAGTGGCGCGTCGCGCGGGGAGTCACACGGGAACGTACTTAAGAAAATGTATCAAATGAAACCATGCAAAGCGAGAGCGGTTCGAAAATTTCGATATAAGAGATTTTGTAAGTGATTTTTCTCCTCGCCGAAAGGCCGAAGTCAAAAAATCTCTTACAAAACCTCGCGGACATACAAGAATATTTTGAATGAATATGGCAAAATCGCTCTACGAAAATTTTCCAGAAACTCCCAGTGTGTACCTTATGCGAGGCGGAAAGGGAGAAATTTTCTACATCGGGAAAGCGGTGAACTTGAAGCGTCGTGTTTCGAGCTATTTCACGCGTCCACACGATTACCGGATAGAAAAAATGGTGGGCCTCATTAAGAAAATCGACTACCAAAAAACGGATACTGCGATTGAGGCGCTTTTTCTCGAGGCAGAACTTATCAAAAAGCATCAGCCGCCGTACAATGTTCTCGAAAAAGACGACAAGAGCTTCCTCTATATTGAAGTGACAAAAGAAAAATTTCCGCGGGTACTGCTTGTTCGCGGTAAAAGCCTGGCAACGGGGAAAAGGTTTGGCCCCTTTATCTACGGGGGGAATATCCGGCAGGCACTAAAAATTCTCCGAAAAATTTTTCCGTTTGCTACGCATCCGGCTGTAGTAGAAAGTAGAATGGAAAATGAAAAATGGAAAACAGAAGTTACAGGGAAAAGTCACCAAAACCATTCCCCATTACACATTGCACATTCCCCTAAACCACGTCCCTGCTTCGACTACCAGATTGGGCTTTGCCCCGGGACGTGTATCGGAGTAGTTTCTGCGGAAGCGTACCGAAAAAACATTAGGAGCCTCACCCTCATTTTTGAGGGTAAAAAGAAGCGGGTGTTAGCACAGCTCGAAAAGGAAATGAAAAATGCGGCGAAAGCGCTCGATTTTGAAAAGGCAGAATTCATCAAGAGGCAAGTTTTCGGACTCCGTCATATTCAAGATGTGGCGGTAATTCACGATTCAGACGTTATTCAAAGCGGAGAAGATCGTGGGGTGAGAATCGAGGGATACGATATTTCAAACATTTCCGGAACTTCAGCTGTGGGATCGATGGTGGTATTTATTGGCGCGGAGCCTGACAAAAACGAATACCGAAAGTTTAAAATACAAACGGTCCATCAGTCGAATGACGTGGCGATGTTAAAAGAAGTGCTTCGGCGCCGTTTTAAAAATTCATGGACACTTCCCGATCTCATTTTAATTGATGGGGGACTTCCTCAGGTAAATGCCGCACGAAGTGTATTGGGAGAAAGCGGAATCAAAATTCCGATCGTGGGTATTGCGAAAGGTCCCGAGCGTAAGAAGAATGAATTTTTCGGTGCAATTCCCCGAGGAATTCAAGAGAAGACGCTCATCCGCGTACGCGACGAAGCGCACCGGTTTGCGATTTCCTACTACCGTGCACTTCATCGAAGCCGTGCGTTTCACTAGCTCATATAGGATTATTTTCAATTTACGAGAGGGAATTTTCGTGATATGCTTCGCGAACCTATGACGAACGGAAAAACTGGCTTATTTCACCACTTTACGACCTCTGCAAGGGTCGGTTTTTTTCTTGGATTTCGGCAGGTGAAGAGAAGTAATATGTGGACGACTACACTTATTATTTCGGTGATGACACTCACGTTTCTAAATCTTGTCGTAGTTTCCGGCATTCTTGTAGGACTTATCGAGGGAGCGGTGGAAGCGGTGCGGGGCAGGTATACGAGCGATGTCATTGTTTCGAATCTTGCCGAAAAAACTTATATTGAAAGAAGTCCCACCATCATTGAAAGCACAAAAGCGCTTCCATGGGTGGAAGCGGTAACTGCTCGCTATGTAGAAGGCGGCACTATTGAAGCGAACTACAAGACGAAAATACGTCAGACTGATTTGAGCGACGAAGCATCAACCGTGATGGCAGGCATTGATCCGGTACGTGAAGATCAGGTGACCGGTCTTTCTAATCTTCTCATCGAGGGCACATACCTTGAGCCAGGTGATTACGACAAAGTGCTCGTAGGAGCACTCCTCTTAAAGCAATACCTTGATTTCGAAGCGCCTGGTTTTTCAACGCTCGACAATGTTCACGTTGGTACCAAGGTACGCGTAAATATCGGAGGAAATTTCCGAGAAGTTACCGTGAAGGGAATTACTAAAAGCAAAGTTGATGAAATCGATCGGCGGGTATTCTTCGTAGACACCCAGCTCCGGAGTTTGATCGGGAGGAATGATTTCAATGTTGATGAAATCGCGATAAAGCTGAAACCAGACGGAGATCCGGTGGTGGTCAAAGAGGCGCTCCTCGCGAACGGGTTTGGTGCGTTTGCAAAAGTGCAGACATATGAGGATGGTCAGCCGAAATTTCTGAAAGATATCAAGGCAACGTTTGCGCTTCTCGGAAACGTTATCAGCTCGATCGGACTCGCGGTTGCCTCGATTACTATTTTCATTGTGATATTTGTGAATGCGATTACCCGCCGCAAATTCATCGGAATTCTGAAAGGTATCGGCATTCACAATCATGCGCTTGAAATTGCGTACGTTCTTCAAGCGCTATTCTATGCCGTAATCGGGACTGCGATTGGACTTATAATTCTCTTTGGAATATTGAAGCCCTACATTGCTGCTCACCCGATTAATTTCCCTTTTAGTGACGGTATTCTTGTGGCAACTGCATCCGGTACCGCAATTCGAGTAATCGTGCTCTTTGTGGCAACTCTTATCGCGGGTTATATCCCGGCGCGCATCGTCGTGAAGCAAAATACGCTGGACGCAATTCTTGGGAGATAAAGATTTCATCTATGATCGTAATACGCGCGGAAAAACTCGTAAAAGCGTTCGATAGCGGCGAAGACAAGCTCGTCGTATTAAAGGGACTCGATCTTAACGTATCGCAGGGGGAATTTCTTTCGATCACCGGCCGTTCCGGTTCCGGGAAAAGCACACTGCTCTATCAGCTCGGGCTTCTCGATCACCCCACATCGGGAACGATCGAGATTACTGGAGTTGATTCCGGAAAGCTTTCAGATAACGAGCGGACAAAATTTCGTCTCACCGAACTCGGGTATGTATTCCAGGATTACGCACTGGTACCCGATCTCACCGCTATTGAACAAGTGATGGCGCCGCTCCTCATGCAGGGAATAGAACGGAAGAAAGCGGAGCGGGAAGCAGCGGAGGCGCTCGAGCGGATGGGGCTCGGCGATAAGCTTGAAAATATCCCCGCAAAACTTTCAGGAGGGCAGCAACAGCGGGTGTCGATTGCGCGCGCGATCGGACATTCGCCAAAAATTATATTTGCGGATGAACCGACCGCAAACCTTGATTCAGAAACAGCACAGGTCGTCCTGAAGGCGTTCCTTGATCTCCACCGCGACGGGCAGACTATCGTGATGGTCACCCACGAAGATGAATACGCGGCGCTGACCGATCGGGTGATTGTGCTTGCGGATGGTATCATCTCATCCGATAAAACAGTCCGTAAAAGTGGTTCGTAAATCGCGCCCTCTACCAAATGATTTATAATTAAGATACAATATATCGCCAATGAAACGATTATCCGCATTTATCAAGCGCAGGAAATGGATTGCGGCTTTTTTGTTGCTTATTCTTGTCCTCGGCATCGGATTTGCAGCGGCAAAGGGAGGTAATGGCGTTACCGAGCTCACGGTTGAGCGCCGGATGGTGGTCCAAGAGGTAACGGTTTCCGGAAAAGTGAAACCGGTTGAAAGCGTTGATCTTGCATTTGAAAAAACTGGGAAAGTTTCGACCGTTACCGTAAAAGTAGGTGCAAAGGTGCAGCCGGGGGTTCGGCTTATTTCGCTCGACAGCACC
>JBBTVP010000063.1:0-12548 GCA_038063175.1 Patescibacteria group bacterium | reverse complement strand
TCCGGCAAATTCTTCGCATCAAGCGTTGTCTCATATTCCTTCCGATCTGGTTCGCGCCATTGGAAACCTTTCTCCTCCGCCTGCTCTTTTGTGAGCGGAAAAAAATCTTCTGCGATCGTTTCGTTGTACGCAAAGGGAGAAAATTCTGAAGGAAAGAATTCTCCATATCGGTATTCAATTTTTCTCCTTTCTCCATTTTCCATTTCACGTTCAACCACGTACGGCATAGCATTCATGTGTTCGATAATCTTCGCCCGGAGCTTTTCGTACTCTTCTTTTGAGTATTGCTTATTGAAAATACAATACTGCTTTTTTTTCAAACCGACACAGCCAAAAAGATTAGACGAAGATCGACACGAAATAGAATATTCTACTCCCTGCAAGGAGGGCCAACAATCGTAACAAAAACGGAGAGTATCCACCTCCAAGCCACATGTCACGCTCTCATATATACGCGAGGCGCTATCCCCCCAGACGGTATAATCATAAGAATCAGAAACCTTGTCAGAAGCTACCTGGCAATATTTAAGATTTTCTCCATTGTGAACCGCGTAGCTTCTATGAACATTTTTTGAATGTTCGATATGTTCACCGGTGCAATTCATATTATTAATCCCGAGCGTAAATCGCATCGGAAATTTCATCCAGAATTCTTGGACTCTTCTTTTCATCTCATCGATCGCAGTATATGAACCCGACCGAAACTCTTTCATAAACTTTGCGTACGATTCTTTCGTGTGTGGTTGGTTAAAGATGTAATACGACTTATTTCGTAAATTGACGCAACCAAAACAATTCTGACAACCAATGAGATTTCTTGAAAACCACACCTCGTGGCAATCTTCGACATTCACCGAAAAGAAAACACGATAGCTCTCGTCAACCATGTAATCTTCGTAAGAAAGCTCACTGTGACGAAATTCATATAGATCAAGGGAGTCTTTGCCCTCTCTACCTCTCACGCAATATGCACTGTTTTCTCCATAATCCATATCGAAACAGAGATAGCAGTTTTTGAGGTTACTTGCCTGATCGCAATAGTCAGAATTCACCATATTAAGTACCGACCTCGATGGCCATGGCACAGCTTGAAGAAACTCTCTGAACTGTTCGAAAAATGGGCGAGAAAAATCGTAATCTTTTCCATAACTCGCTGCTTCCCAATTATCTGAATTCCAATAAGGAAGGTCATAAATAGTTGCCAATACTTCCTTCGGAAAACTAGAAAAGATTTCCTTCCCGGAAATCGGGTCTGGTCGCCGAAAAAAATTCCTCTGGTTTCTCCAAATGAACCTCCGGATCATCCGACACTCCGGGCACCAGGTAGGTGGCGGCACCTGCATTTTTTCATAGAACGAAAAATCGTCGGGTTCGATGACAAAATCTTGCTTACAATTTTGGCAGATTCTTGATTCGTTATTCATTACAGTGCCTCGTATACCTTCTTAATGCTTTCCTTTGCTACCCCCGCGTAGTGAGCGGCGACTGCATCACGCAACACAATCAGCCGCAACGATTCCCCTCTCCACTTTGGGTCGCCAATCGTGAGATCAATGAGTCCCAGTGCCCGTTCGATAGCGCCCCGAAATTGAGCTTCTTTTTTCGATTCCCAGACACGGGCACGTTCGAGCTCGGCTCCAATTGAAAGCAGTTGTACCCGCTTCGTCAGTGTATGCCACCGCTCTTCTGTCATACGGAAAGAATTTGCTTGATAATTTTTTCCACCTGGGAACGCACCGCGGGAATTTCTATTTCCATAGAACGGTTTCCCTCTGCGGGCCTAATGTTAATCAGAGACACGAAGTCGATTTTCCCTTCGTCCGCATACACATTCGCCCCCCATAAATTTTTCCAAGACGACCCGTTTTCCACCATTTCATCTGCACAATCGCTGTGCAGCTCGCATACTGCGGATAGTATGCCTTGCTCGACATCAACCACCACTTTCACAAAATCTCGCGGAATTTCTTTCGTATCGCCTGGACGTAAAATCATAAGTATATATGAGCTATTACCACTACAGTACCAGCTTCCGCGGCACTCGGGGAAGCGCTTCTATCGCATTACCACATCCTTAATCCGCTGCGCCTCTTCTTTTATTGTTTCGCTCTCGTAGTCACCCCCGTGTGCTGTTGTACCTTCATATGACGGCTTCTTCTGATCGAGATGTAATGAGAACGTGAGAATCTCCGGAGTTTCGGTAAGGTACACATGAAACCTCGGATAATCGGCTCCGAGGGCGCGCACACAGTTTAGCTCGTGTTTTTCACTATAGCCAATCGCCTTGTATCCCATCTGGCGTACGAGATCCTGAACGTTATAGTTATGATTGTAGAGCTGAAATTTCATACGACTTCTGTTTGATAACATTGCTCGCAATACGAGCGAAATCCTGATTTCGGTTCATACATGGTCTTAATATTCATCCCACATCGATCACATACCCCATCGTATAGACGATAGGGATTCGCGAGGATATAGCGCCGTCTAATGCGTTCGTTCGGATGAATCGTAGGAATCGGAAGCTCCTTTCCGCGATAAAATGCCAGTTCTTCGGGAATAATCCGAAACGGCCGTTTTGTGGCTTCGCACAAAAACGCTTCTTTCAGAATTTCATCGCCTACCGCCTCGATGTCATCATAACTATTATTCTTTTGAATTTTTGCGTTCTCATAAGATTCGTTGTCATCAATCTCGCTAGGCGGATTCACCTGAAATTTTTTCTCTTCACTATCAGAAAGTGGGAACACGAGACTCGCAAATGAGTCGTTGTATGCATACGCGCTGAATTTGAAAGGAAAAAACTCTCCATAATTCCCCTCTTCAAGCATCTTTGTCTTGATGCTATCAACGATTCTTTCATATTCCTCTGGTTCGTATTTGCGATTAAAAATGCAGTAGGACTGATTCTCTAGTCCGATACAACCGAAACAGTTACTGACGCTCCTGCAGTTGATTACAAACTCGGAATCGGTAATAAATTTGGAGCCGAAAGAAAATTTCACGTTCGAACACTGGGAACCTACGCCCACTGTTTCGTACAGAAGTTCCGAGCCACCAGAGGCAGAGTAATCCATGGAATCATGGTTCCCTATCGTCATATCGGCGAAGCGGATATTCTCGCATTTCTCAGCAACATACGCTTCATAACAGTTCTTCGATTCAATGATGTGATTACCGATGCTCCGTAGTGCCTGCTCGTTCCGAAGCGCCCGTGCAGGCTGCGACTTTACCAAATCCCAAAAACGCTTTTGCAGACGAAGAAGCTCAGCTCGATTACCAAGTTTTACTTCAGCGATCTTTTTTTCGTACGCTTCTTTCGTAAGTTGCTCATTAAAAAAACAGTAACTTCTGTTCCGTAGATTCACACCCCCAAAACAGTCGTGGCAATTCTTTGAGTCATACATAAAGCGGCATGAGTAGCAATCGTTTGAAAAATAGAGGAAGTCGGTATTATTCAAATTCTTCGAGAAAACCCCTTCGTAACACTCCGTAGCATTCTGGACCTGGTATGAGTCCATGACGTCCCGAGAGTTCTGCGAAACGGTAGCGCTATAGTAGACATTTTCGGAATTCCATCCACCCGATACGAAGTATCCCCGCTTCAGGTTTCTTCCGTTTACCGTGTAATCGCTATCGATGTTCGAAGGATCGCGTACGATCGCGGGCTGGGGCACCCGAAGCCGCAAACCCCAAAGTTCATCGAATAAATTATGACTGGTTTCCGGGAAAATTCCGTAGCTCAAAGGATCCCATGCGTACGTGTGGTAGTAATCCCAGTCGTAGACTTTGAATGCGCTTTTAGGGGGCACGATGGAGATTACTTTTTCGGTATGACTCGGTGCTACACACTCCGTTTTATAGAAACGCAGCATTGGACTAAACGCGAAACGCCTCATCCGGCGACATGGCGGACAGAGTTTCGGCGGAGGGACACGAAGCTTACGGTAAAACCGTATGTCATCATCGGTTACCGAAAATTTTTTGAGACAATGTGGCGACGAGTTTTCCTGCGCGCATATTCGCTCGTGCGGTTCAAGCCGAGCAAGAATATCATCTAACTTCGCATCGAATTTGGGAAATGAATGACTCATATAACTTCCTTTTGGTAGCAAGACTCGCAGTACACGATCTCCGGTCGGTTGGGCACGTACGTAGTCCTAATAGCTTTCTTGCAGTTGTCGCAATTTCGATCAAAAAGCTTCATCGGCCCGCGCCGGCGGATGCGATCTGCATGGCGACAATAGAAACATTGCCGCGGGATAGGAAGAATTGCTTTCCGATAGAACTGAAGTTCAGCTCCGGTAATCCGGTAGTTACGATCGCAACCGGTGCAGGTAAGCACTTCGCTCACGATGGAGTCAGGAACATCGTCGATATGATCGGGAATCTTTTCTGCGTTCAATGTTCCTTTTCCCTTCGTCATTTGGAGGTCGTCTTCCCAGCGGAGTCCTTCCGCTATCGCACTCTCTCGGGTAAGCGGCCATATTTCTTGACCAACGCTTTCGTTGTACGCGAACGGTGAAAGCGCGGGTGGCATCATGAGACCGTATTCATCCCGTTCTTTTAACTCCTTAACAATGCGATCGCGGAGCTTGTGAAATTCTTCTTCACCGTAGCGCTGATTCAGAATCACATATTTCCCGCTCTTGATTCCATCGCAACCAAGACACCAGGTGCTCGATCGGGTTTGCGCCGAATATTCGACATTCTGACAATTCTCCACCCAAAAACCACCGATCACTCGGTTCGAATATCCGGCTGCTACACAGCCAAGAAGTAATTCAGAATCATACCCGAAACCGATGAGATCATAGGAGTCACGGTTCAGTTTCACCGAGAACAAAAATTTCCCGTCTTCGCAGCGAGTCGTCTCAAATGAGTTGCGCACATTCTTCGATTCGAAAAGGTAATCCCCTTCCACGCCAACTGACTTTAAATTACTATTCTCGCGGCGAGGAAATTTAAGGGAGAACGCCTCGAACTCTTTCCGGAACTTTTCCATCTTTGAGTAGCTTCCCCGAATTTCACCGGTGCGACGTTCATATTCATCTTTCGGGAGTGGTTCGTTCAAGAAGTGATGCGATTTGTTTCGAAGATTCACGCAGCCGAAACAATCCTGGCAGCCGCTCAAATTCAGAACGAATGCCGCGTCGAACGAGCCTACGGTGTTTTGACCAAACTGCACGGCCGTAGATTCGTTTACGTTTATCACTTCGTAGCACCGTTCGAGTTGCACTCCCTGGTAGCCGTCGAGCGTGTCGCGAGAAAACGCCGTGCCGCGCGAATACATTACATTTTCGTTACCACCAGCATTGAAAATCATATAAGAATCTTTATTGCCTCCCGCATAGTTCGTGTATTCGCTCCGCACGTTTGGCCCGAGTTTGCTGGATGTCGAAATGATCGTTGCTTTCTTTGGTACCCGTTGCATGAGCTCACCGAGTTGCTCGAAGAATGGACGCGAATCGTCGTAAGACTTTCCGAAACTATACGCATCCCACTTATCTGATTCCCAGCAGGATTCGCAGTAAATCTTGTAGGGCGTTTTTGGGTTGTAGCAGGATACGAGCGCCTTTCCACAGAGACCGCATTTCCGCGAATACAGACTTATTTCATTTCGAAACGGCGCTCTTCGCCTAAACCGACAATCCGGACAAATAGCTGGCGCCGGCACCTGCATCTTTTCGTAGAACGAAAAATCATCGGGTTCGATGATGAACGCCTGGCTGCAGTTTTTACAATTTCGGGTTTCAGAGTTCATACGACTTCTGCTTGGTAGCAGGTCTCGCAATACACTACCTCCGGTCTTTCAGATGCATATGATGTCTCGAATTCATTCGCACAACGTCCCTCGGGATGATGCGGGTGTTTCGTCGAATTTTTGCGCACCGTGTAGTCACAAACGCACTGCCGGTGCCAAAGCTTAAGGGGATTCCTATGGTTCATTCTTTGGAAATGCCGACATTTAAAGCAAAGCCGAGGAATAGGAAGCTTTACGCGTCGATAAAACTGAAGCTCCATATTCGCTATCCGATAATTCTTTTTACATTCTCCACAACTAAGGACGACTTCCAAAATATCATCTTTTACGTCTTTGATGTTATCCGGAATGGAATATGTCTGTTTTTGAAATTCTCTAACGTCAGGATCTCTCCATGGATATCCATTTGCAACCGCTTCGTCTTTCGAAAGCGGGTATGCATCCGGGGCGGTACTTTCGTTGTAACCAAACGGCGACAGTTCAATTGGGAAAAATTCACCGTAGTGATAGACGCGTCCTTTTTTATCTATATATGGAAAAGACTTCATTTGTTCCGTAATTTTACTAAGCAAAGTGAAATATTCTGCTTTGCTGTACTGTCTATTTAGTATGCAATATTCCTTATGCTTCATGGAGATACAGCCAAAGAGATTGCCACATGAAAAGTTATAGTGCCCGTATTCTAAGTCATGTGACTGCCAAAATGCCTGCCCAAATTTACTATTATTAAGAGCGGTGCAACTGATTACCTCGTAACAAAATTCCGACCGGTCATATCCTATTTTACTGATATCCATCGAGTTATATGCCGCCGTTATCTTCGGATAGCAATAGGCGCAGTCCTCGGAAAGTTCGACTCGGAATCCATGCCGGATATTTTTCGATTCCCTCATATCATCCCCAATACAACCTACAGAGTTTTTTTGATATGAAGAGCGCCGCAATGCTTGTTTTTTTAACTCGCTAAACTTTTTCTTTAATAATCCAAGCGATGCAAAGCTGCCGATGTTAAACTCGGCAATCTTCTTGAAATATTCTTCTTTTGAGTACTCTTCATTCAGAATACAGTAGTTTTTACTACGTAAGTTATAACTTAAAAAGCAGTTGTTACAACCACGTAAATCGTAACTGAAGAAGCAATCCCGACTATCAAACACGTATTCAACAAATGCACAGTTATATGATGCGCCCACAAAATTTCCCTCGTACACTAACTCGCTTTCGGTAACTTCGAGAACATCAAGGCATTCCTTATCACGCACGCCATACCAACAATATGCGCAGTTTTCATTGTAATGACTACCAAAAAGTAAGTAACAATCTTTATTTTGTAAAACATAGTTGCTGTATTCGCTGCGAACATTCTGGGCCGGATTATTTACGAGTGCAATTGCTGGAACAACACGTTGGAGATCTCGGAATTGTTCAAAAAATGAGCGATTAAAATCGTACTCTCTGCCATATTTTATCGCATCCCACCCATCACCCCACCAGCATTTCTGACAGTAAACGGGAAATGGAGCGTCGGCATGGTACATTGAAATGATGTTCTCCTTACAAGAGTCGCACGGTCTTTTATAGAGAGATGATTCATTCCGAATTGCCGACCGTCTCTGCGAACGACATGACGGGCAAAACGTCGGCGCCGGCACCTGCATCTTTTCGTAGAACGAAAAATCGTCGGGTTCGATTACGAACTGGGTTTTGCAATTCTGACAGATTCTTGATTCGTTATTCATCGTGTTTTATCCGGCAGGGCCGGATCCGGCTTTGCCGGACAGTTTTGGCAAACTCTAGTTTCTGAATTCATTTTCTTATTCTCATGTTCTTGAGAATATTGGAATGGCATTATACGACTTCAGCTTGGTAGCACTGCTCACAATACACTACTTCTGGCCTTTCGAGAGCATACGATGTCTCGAATTCATTCGGACAACGCCCTTCGGGATGATGTGAGTGTTTCGCGGTGTTCGGATATATCGAGTAATCGCAAAGGCACTGCCGGTGCCAAAGCTTCAAAGGGTTTCGACGATTGAAACGTTCCTCATATCTGCAATCCTGGCATATTCGCGGAATTGCAAGATTCTCTCGACGGAGGAATTCAAGTTCCGATTTGATAATCCGGTAGCTCCGTTTGCATGAGCCGCATGCGATGATTTCGTTCAGAATCGAGTTCGAGACTTCGCGAATGTGATCCGGTATTGCATTTACCTGTAGCGTCGCCTGGTGTGGGTATGGATCGGGGTCCCGCCACACATATCCCTCATGTTCCACTTCCTCTTTTGTTAAAGGGAAATATTCATTCGCTAATGATTCGTTGTAGGCAAACGGAGAAAACTCAGTAGGAAAAAATTCACCGTATTTGTATGAGGTTCCCCTTGTTATTTGTCCCTTGTCGTTTGTCACTTTTGAGATGTAAGGCATCGTATTCATATGCTCAATAATCTTCGAAACGAAAGGTTCGTACTCTTCCTTCGCGTATTGCTTGTTGAGAATGCAATACTGTTTTTTTCTCAACGAGATGCACCCGAAAAGTGATGCGGAGTTTTGGCACCAATCTGAATACTGAATATTTTGAGATGCCTCAAGAAACGAAAAAAAATTATTCCCGTAGCTACCAAACCCTCCGGCAATTCCTTCATAGAGCAACTCGCTTGCTACCCCGATATTGTCATACACATCTTTCGATCCTTTGGTGACACGATTGGAATACTTGATATCTTCAGCGTCGTACGCATCGAAACACTGCCTCACATTCTTACAGTTCTCGATATTGTTTCCTGTGGAGTTCGTGGTTTTTACGATATTCGCATATTTATGAAGCGCTCTACTCATTAATTCAAAACATTCTTTCCTGATTTCATTTAACACCCTATTACTACCGAAATTTATCTCTCTAATTTTGCGCTGATATTCTTCTTTTGAATATTGTTTGTCGCGAAAGACGAACTGCCGGTTGCGAAGATTCGTGCTCATGAAACAGTTCTGGCAGTTTACGCAATCGAATAAGAATCTTGACTCAATGCAATCTCGCGAGCGCACGAGGTGATGAGATTTGTAGTTACGTGCCCCATCTACATTTCCGTAGCACATCTCAAGTTCGCGGCAATTCAAGGAATCGAAGGATTCTTTGCTCCAATCAATCGAACGGGAGTAGTACACGCTTTCGCTATTTACAATCGAATAGGAGAGGTATACATTTCTGCACCCGATGATAAAATTCGCGTAATCAATACCAATCTCGCTCCGAATGGAAAAAAGTGCGATGCGGGGCACACGTTCCTGCATCTCACGGAATTGAAGAAAGAATGGACGATTCCAATCGTATTCTCTCCCAAATTTGAGGGGATCCCATCCGTCCCCGTACCAACATTCCCGGCAGTACACCGTAAATGGTTTGTCCGGAGAGTACATTGAAATTATCTGCTTTTTGCAAAGATCGCAGGCATCGCGGTAAAGTGTGCGTTCATTTCGAAACGCGAATTTCCGCTGCATCCTACATTCCGGACAAAACGTCGGTGGAGGTACTCCGATTTTTTCATAAAACGAAAAATCGTCGGGTTCGATAGCAAAAGAATTACGGCAGTTTTGGCACTGTCTGGTTTCACTCGCCATAGGTTAGTCTTACTCTTTAATCACCGTTGCCATCCATTCGCGATATGCACGATTGAAACGTCGGATATCGATTGCCCCAATGTAGGGCATAATACCAACTTGGGATTCTATGAGTTCTTCGATTTCCGCGATCTTCGGTTCCATGGTTTTAATCAGCATCCCCGCACCGAGTTCGTTTTTCACCTCAGTACCAACCCTCATAATCATTTGGATCGGCCAAAGATTTACTGCGGAAGCAAGATGCCGATTCATAATTTCGTTCCCGAGCCGCACCGCATCTTTCGTGTCCTTACACGTGGTGTAAATGAGTACCATTAGATAAATAATAACCAATGGACAAATAGACAATGACAACGAATACGAACGCAGCCCATTGGCAATATACCGACCTTTTTTCTTACCGATATAGTGACACATTCTCGTGAAAATATCGATCGCAGCGTGTACCCTTCTTCGCCCCCCAGGGCTTCGAAAGGACTATTTCCTCGCCAAGCGAGGAAATAAAAACCGCTTTCGCGGTAGTTCAGTATCACTATTCCGAATCCCCTGCCTTGTCGTAATGTAGTTCCTTATCCTCAATCGCTTCGAGCCGACGTATGATGCGTCGCATGCGGTGGAGGTGACGATAAAGCCGCACCACCCAAAGGATGATGAATAAAAAGGCGAGTCCGATTACGAATAGCACCCAGTCTGCAATAAACATCCGTCTTCGTTATTTTAACGAAATTATTTTTGAAACGCAATCACGGGGAAGGTCGACCTGCTTCGGAGAAAGAATCTAGCTCCGGCCCTAACGGCACCACGAACATCTCAAATGCCACTTCCCCTGCAGCATTTTTAATCTCCGCTGATACCGGGTACTGCTTCCGGAGCATCGCCGCAAATCGCTCAAGCCGATCCGCGTTTGCATTCGTTTCATGGGGAGTGTTTTCGGTTGTGATAATAATCGTTGCTTCCCGAAATCCATACTCAATGAACTTGTCTATGTAACGCTCATCAACTGCAGTGACAAGGTTAGTAAGTGAAGGGATCATGGCGACGTCGTACGTTCTCCTCCGTTCAAAAATCCACACGGTTGGGAACCAATCCATGCGGTCATCGAACACCAACATATGCGTCTGTTGGGGACGATCTTCGCCTTTCGCATGAATCGCTTGGATAAGGTCAATTTGGTAGTTACGGATTTGTGGGGTTTGTGCGAATACGTAGTACGACGGATCTGGATGCCTACGGTAGAAATCGGCAACGAGCGCCTCGAGCGCATTGTACCCGAGCCATTCAGGACGCGAATCCATGACTAACAACGTATGACTTATGATTGGTACTGAAAGAAGCTGACTTTGTACCATGAATATTCCCTCCCATATGAACAACAAAAGACTTACGACTAAAAACGAAATCTTAAACAACTGTTTTTGTAACTTGGCGAACAGTGCAATACCAGCCCAAGCAACAGCAATCACGACAAACGGTAATACCACAACCCCGTATCGATCCCCTCCGCCCGTAACTCCAAGCATGAGCAAAATCCATGTAAGAGAAAGCAATATGATAAAAAGATTTTGAGATCGGCTTTTGTGCCGAATCCACGCAATGATTCCGAAAAGAAAAGCGCCAGCGAGGGAAATGAGAACCACTGGCCCCATACCCCAGCGAAGACCCTGGAGGGCATCCCCGATCCGCCCCAAACCGAAGCTCGCTCCCCTTGTGAGTCCTCGAAAATCATCTGGGTGAAGACCGATCATCGTTGAAAGCGCGGCGTCGGGATGCCCCCGCGTTACTACCATCATCACGTTATAGACGATTACCGGAGAAATGAACGCAAGAAAAACTCCTACGCCTGTCCAAAACCATCTATTTCGGAACGCGTTTCGCCGCCACAGTAGGATCATTAAAAGAAACACAGGCCCCATGAAGAGAAACGTGTACTTCGTAAGGAGTCCTAACCCGACGAATGTACCCCACGCAAGGTAGAGGCGCGGATCTTTTTCTGCGCGGAGAAAAAAGTAAAGAGAAAAAATTACCGAAACGATCACGAATCCATCGAGGAATCCGATCCTCGAAATCCACACGTGGTAGTTCATGGCTGCCATGATGCCCGCCGCAAGGATCGCCACACGGTTCCCTGTCATGAGGCGTGCGAGCAGGAATGTTCCGTAAATCGCAAGAAGCCCTGCGAGTACGAATGGGAGCCGTGACGCGAATACCGTTTCTCCGAAGATTTTAAAGAAAAACCACTGTACCGCAAAAACAAGCGGCGGTGCGTCGTGGAACGAAAGCCCCTGCCACCACACGTGCTCGGGAAACCAGATAATCGGCGTTGTCTGGATATTTGTTGATGCGATGTAGTCAAAATATTCAACGGAACGCATGGCGTAGAGTGCCTCATCGTTCAATAAGTCCGGCCCCGCAAGATTAAAAAAGCGTATCACCGCCCCGAAGAGCATAATCCCTATAAGAATCCCTGGTACAATCCAATGCTTTTTTGATACCCAAGGTTTACTTTTCATAGCGATATTTTATACGTTAGCGTCAATGTCACTATTATGAAATCTCAACCGGAGAACATTGAAAAAACTTTCCGCTATGATACCAAGTGCCATTTTTGAATTCCCTTCCCTCCGCTCAATGAATACAATTGGAATTTCAGTAACCTTACAATCAAGCTTACGAAGCGCGTAACTCACCTCAACCAAAAATGCATATCCGATAGAGCTAAAAGACACATTCGCCAATCGGCGCAATGTTTCAACCCGGTAGGCACGGAAACCGCTTGTTACATCCCGATAAGAAAGCCCTAGGATGGTGCGTGCATACCAATTCGCGCCACGACTTAAAATTCGACGCAAAAAATTCCATTCCTCAATCATTCCTCCTCGCACGTATCGGGAACCGATCACCGCATCGTAAGATTTAAGTGCCTCAATCATCTTAGGGATTACCCCGGGGTCATGTGAAAAATCTGCGTCCATGTGGATAATATACTGAAGTGAAGGGAAATGTAATTCGTAGAGAATGTATCGGAATGCTTCGGCGTAGGCGGTACCAAGACCTTGTTTTTCTTTCCTATGGAGCACGGTCAAGGGGTACTTTTCCGCGAGCACATCTGCTACCTTTCCGGTGCCATCGGGAGAATTATCATCCACCACCAAAAGACCTAACCCATGAA
>JBBTVP010000062.1:0-4310 GCA_038063175.1 Patescibacteria group bacterium | reverse complement strand
CGAAGTACTACGTGCATGGCTCGCTTTGTTGCCTCCGGCCTTATTGTTTATTTTATGAGCGGCGCGAAACTTCGCTATATTGCAGGAATCGTGGGTTCGGGAATACTCGTCATCGGCATCATGGTTTTCGTCGCATCCCGGGTGACACCAGGACCAGATACCGATTATCGGATCCTCCGGATCCGCACGTTTCTTGGTCTGGATAGAAACGAAGCGGGAGAAGCATTTCATATCCGCCAGGCGAAGATTGCAATCGGTTCAGGTGGAATTGGCGGAGTGGGATACGGGCAATCCACTACAAAAATCCGCTATCTTCCTGAACCGATGGGGGATTCTATCTTCGCAGTAATTGCAGAAGAACTCGGATTTATTGGGGCAACTACGATTATTGCGGTATTCGGAGTGCTTGTTCTTAGGATGCTTATTCTCGCGAGACGCGCGCGCGATAAGTTCGGAGGACTCATACTTGTCGGATTCGCTTCGGTGATTGCACTCCAGGTTTTTATTCATATCGGGGCAATTTCGGGCATTATTCCATTAACCGGCATTCCACTTCCATTTGTGAGCTATGGATCAACCGCACTCGCAGTTTTTATGACAATGGGAGGTATTGCTGTTAATATATCGAAGTACGTTTAGAAGGCGATTTTGTCCCTAAAAACGTATTTTGAATGTCGCATCACCCGAGAAAAATCCGCGTTGCACTTACCGGAGGAGGCACCGCAGGACATATTTATCCGTTAGCCGCGGTCGGAAGAGCGCTTGCCGAAAATCTCACAAAACACGGTCTCGCTCCCGATATCCGTTTTTTTGGCGATCCTGGTCCATACGCGGAAGAATTTGCGACGGCCGGAATTCGGGTATCGTATATTCCCGCAAGCAAGTGGCGACGGTATTTCGATATCGATAACTTTTTTGACATTTTTAATTTTATCCGGGGAGTGATCGGCAGTTTCTGGAAACTTTTTTTCTTTATGCCACACGTCTGCTTCTCAAAGGGAGGCCCCGGCGCGCTTGCGGTTCTTTCGGCAACACGCTTCTACAACATTCCTATCGTTCTCCACGAATCAGATGCAGTTCCCGGACTCACGAACCGAATCACCGCAAAATCGGCACGCCTCATTGAGCTCGCATTTCCATCTGCCGCCGGTGATCTCAAAGTGAAAACTCCGATGCACGTCGTCGGAAACCCCGTCCGTCCCGAAATACTCGGCGGAACAGACCCCCGCGCAGCGAAAATAGAGTTTGGTTTTGATCCAGAGCAGCCCGTGGTGCTCGTAATCGGCGGTTCACAGGGAGCAGAGCGCATCAATGCATTTATTCTTGAACATCTCACGCCACTCACGGAAAAATTTCAGATTCTTCACCAGACAGGAACAAAAAATTTCGAAACACACCACAATCAGTTCATATTTCTTACCCAAGGAAAAGATGGGCCGTGGAAAAATCGATACCGATATGTTCCTTATTTTAAGGGAAACCTTAAAAACGCATACGAAGCGGCAGATATCGTAATCTCTCGGGCAGGGGCCGGATCATTGTTCGAACTAGCCGCGCTCGGAAAACCCGCAATTCTCGTACCGCTTCCGGAGTCCGCAAATAACCACCAGGTGCAAAACGCATATCAGTACGAAAAAGCAGGTGCAGGAATCGTGCTTGAGGAAGAAAATTTTCTGCCAAGTCTCGTGTTGAGTACAATCGAAAAGATCCTCAATAACCCGGAAAAACGAGCTGCGATGGCGGAAGCTGCACAAAAGTTCGCAACGCCGAATTCCGCCGAAATCATCGCAGAAGATATACTCCGAAACGTATTACATATAAATCTATGATGACGCGAGAAAATAATCACGGCGTGCGGGTGCGAATCGCGCCGAGCCCCACGGGGTTCATGCACATCGGAACCGCACGGACGGCACTGTTTAATCTGCTGTTTGCGAAAAAGAACGGAGGCAAATTTATTCTTCGGATTGAAGACACGGATCGGGAACGATCAACGAAAGAATTTGAGAAGGATATCATAAACGGACTTACGTGGCTGAACCTTGTATGGGATGAGGGTCCTGATATCGGCGGACCGTTCGGACCATATCGCCAGAGCGAGCGCGGCGCGATCTATGCGAAGTATATTCATCATCTGCTCGAAAAAAATCTCGCATACTACTGCTTTTGCACCGAAGAAGCATTGGAAGCCGAGCGCCAGGCGATGCTCGCGGATGGACGGGCACCAAAATACAGCGGCACATGCCGAAACCTCGCGGAAGCGGAAATTGCACGAAATCATAACGAAGGAAAGCAATCGGTCATTCGATTCAGGATGCCGCTCGAAAAAATAACGGTTGATGATTTAGTGAGAGGAAAAACGATATTCAACATGTCGCTCGTCGGTGACATTGTAATTGCACGAACGCCCGAAACACCACTGTTTAATTTTGCAGTGGTAGTAGATGACTACGAAATGAAAATTTCGCACGTGATGAGAGGTGAAGAACATTTTGCAAACACGCCAAAGCAAATCGCGATAGGGGAGGCATTAGGGTTTCCAAAGCCGAAGTTCGGACATATCCCGCTCATTCTGAATCCTGATCGCTCAAAAATGTCGAAACGTTTTGGAGCAACATCAGTTGAGGAATATAAAAAAGATGGGTATCTACCTGGAGCGCTTATCAACTTCCTCGCACTCCTTGGTTGGCATCCACTTCCCGAAGTGGACCGAGAAACAGGAAAAGTAGTGGAGCGGGAGATTTTCACAATCGACGAACTTGTCTCGAAATTCGATATTGAACGCGTACAGAAAGGGGGAGCCGCCTTCAATGCCGAAAAACTCGATTGGCTGAACGCGCAATATCTCAAGCGCCTTTCAGTAGATGAATTCATAAACGCAATCAGGGAAGTAACAAAAATTCCGGCGAATGTGGAAGAAAAAACTTTGAAAGCTATCATCGAACTCGTCCGCGACCGCGTAAAAAAACTCTCCGACTTCAATGATCTCACCCCATTCTTTTTTGCACGCCCCGAATACCCCGTCACTATGCTCCTGTGGGAAAATACCCCCCAAACCGCCATCCGGGAAAACCTTACCGCAACACGAAACGCCATTGCAGCGGTTAATCAGGATACGCCCACGAACGAAACGCTCGAAGCAACACAAACTCCGATTGCCAAAGCTCGAGGGAGGGGAGAGACCTTTTGGCCACTCCGCGTGGCACTCTCGGGCCGGGATGCGTCTCCGGGACCTCTTGAAATTATGATGATCTTAGGCCACACGGAAACGCTTGCTCGTATCGATACGGCAATTGAAAAACTCAAGGAAATATCTTAGAATTCGCCACACTATGTTCAAACATCCAGAACGATTTTTCGGGATTATTTCACTGATTTTTTTGTTTTTCCTGGGAATTTCCGTAGCGTATGCCGTTGATGCGGATGCTTTAAAAAAGGCAATTGATGAAAAATCAAAGGAGCTCCAGCTTATCAATGATCAGATACAGTCAACGCATAAAGTCCTTGTTGAAACGGAGGAAAAAGGAAAAACACTAAAACGTGAAATCCAGAATTTTGACTATCGCATCAACCAGCTTTCTCTTGGCATCAAAGCGAGTAAAATTAAAGTTGATCGCTACGAGCTAGAAATCGAATCTCTCGAGAATAATATTGCGGAGAAATCACTCAAAGCAGATCAATTGCGGGATGGCGTTACAAGTTTACTCCGTGAACTGCAGACAAAAGATCGGGAAGGTATGTTCATGGCATTTCTCCGCAGCCAAAGTCTTGCGGAAGGTCTCGAAGAGACTGCAACAACAGTCCGCCTTTCGTCCAGCATTACCGAGCGCGTTCAAGAACTCGAAACAATAAAGGAAGAACTTAGTGAATCACTCGATTCAGTGCGCGGAAAGAAAATCGGCGTTGAAGATGAGCAACGGACACTCAAATATCACCTTACCGCCTCTGAAGACGAACGAAGCCAGAAACACACATTCCTTACCACAACGAAAAATCAGGAAAAAATTTACCAAGAGCAGTTAAAGGAATTGGAAAAAGCACAAGCGGCGATCGCTTCTGAAATCGAAGACATCGAACACGAGCTTCGATCGCAAATCGATCCGAATCTTCTTCCGATTCCACGGCCAGGAGCGCTCGCGTGGCCGGCAGCCGGGGGCATTACGAGCCAGAGTTACGGACAGACGAAATTCGCACGGCAAAATTATAAAGGAAGCTGGCACAATGGAATTGATATCGCCGCACCACTCGGAACACCGATTTTTGCAGCAGAAGAGGGAGTAGTAGTCGCAACAGGAAATCAAGACAAGTTC
>JBBTVP010000061.1:0-1757 GCA_038063175.1 Patescibacteria group bacterium | reverse complement strand
ATGAGAAGCGCGAGCATACTCGTTGAGGGTTGTCCGAGGAGAAGCCCGGATATTCCTCCGATGACGATGAGGAACGGGACTACTCCTCGGGAAAAACTTTTTTGTCGTTCCGATTCCCTTGAAAGCCATGCGGCGAGATAGATGACGAGGGTAATTTTTAAGATTTCAGACGGTTGGAACGAAAGCGGACCAAGTGAAAGCCAGCGCGTAGCACCGGTTGTTCCAAAACCAAGCGGGGTAAAAACAAGCGCCACGAGGATGAATGACAAGAGGAGAAAGATAAGTGCTGCGTTTCGATACGATTTATAATGCACGGTTGCTCCGACAATGAATCCAAGTGTACCTACCGCGAGACCAAATGATGCTTGCCGCTTTAAAAAATAATACGGATCACCAAAGCGGACCTCTCCAAGATTCGACGAGGCGCTCGCGAGCATTGCAAGTCCGAATAAAATCAGAAAAACGATTGCCGCGATGAGCACATAATCAGGACGACGCCTGGATTTTGAAAAAAATCTCATGTTCGGCGAAGCACTCTCCCCGCTCTTGCGCCGAGGAGCTTGCCAAAGCGGACTGTCTGGACGCCATTTACAAACACATCGGTAATCTTGTCGTCTTTAATGAGCACCGCATCTGCGAATTTTCCTTCCTTAATTTCTCCGCGGTCGTGCAATCGATATTTCTTCGCGGGAATGCTGGTGACTTTCTGAATTGCTTTCTCGAGCGACATAAGTTGCGCATCGCGCACGAACGAGATGAATTTCATGAACGTTCCATGGAAACGTTCATGGCGGAACCAGGAAGTGTCCGGAACCGCGGGAGCGTTCGAAGCAACCAGTGCGCGTGGTGAAAGAAGACTCTGCATCGCAAGATCTTCATTCACGTTTCGATTGAGTACCGTGGCCTGAAGTCCGGTTGTAAGCATGACTTTTATAAGAGCTTCGCGAATCGGCACATTTCTGTTTTTCGCAATTGCGCCGATTGTTTTGCCATTCATTTCGGGAATGTTATGCGCTTCCACTACGACGATATCGTCATCATTAAACTTTGGAAGTTCACGCAGTATCTGCTGCTGAATTCCTGGACGTTTGAGATGATCACGCATGGTTTCAATTCCACCTGTTCGTATCCAGCGCGGAAGAAGTGTGTAAATCGGAACAAAGCTTGAGGTATGCGGATATCCGTCGAAATGAACGTCCGTAGTTTCACCCGCAGCTTCGATCAGTCGGATTGCTTTACCGAATTCCCATTCAAATCCGATTAAAGGGCGCAGATGACTTATGAGACCGCTCACGTGCGACTCGGTGATAAGCCGGAGCGCTTCATGAACCGAAGATTGAAGATCTTCTTCTTCATTCCGAAGATGGGTGGTATAGATGCCATGGTAATCGGCGACGACACGAAGCAGTTCGCGTATCTCATAAAATGGAGTTGCATGGGCGTGTACATATCCGAGTCCCGTTGAGAGTCCGAGCGCACCGTCTTCAAGGGCATCGCGAAGCGTTCGCGTGCACACCTCACGCTCGCGATCGGTAAGATCGCGCATTGTATTTCCAAGAATAGCGCGGCGAATCGTGGAGTGTCCGACGAGCGTCCCGAAATTTACCCCGATTCCCTGTTTTTCAAGGACGCGCAGAAATTCCTTTACCCGTTGCCACCCCACGTTCACGCGGTTTACGTCGGTCCATTCCCGGATGGATTCGAGCGAGCCGTAAAGAAGCGGTGCGAGCGAAGATCCGCAGTTTCCCCCGATAGTC
>JBBTVP010000060.1:0-9733 GCA_038063175.1 Patescibacteria group bacterium | reverse complement strand
GATATTAAGTGGAGCCCGTCAGTAACCTCGGCGATCATGTTTACAAATTCTCGAGAAGAAAATCGACTCGCCCTTACCAACCACACTGGAACACTGATTGCGGTATTGCCGTTTCAAACGGTTCCTGAAAAATGCATTGTGGTAAGCGACTCTTCCGGATATTGTGCGGTCCCGCAGTTTATTCCTGAAGGTACACTTCTTCCTGATGATTTTCTTACCGGGAAAATAAAATTCTCGGATCGAATTATCTACTGGGAAGTGAGTGGCAGTGTTTCCATTACAGAAGTTTATACTCCGGAATCGGTACCGATCGATGCAATAGGGCTTTCTGTAAGCGACAAAAAAATCCGGTTCATAAACCGGTACGATAAAAAGGTATACGAGATTCAGATTCAAAACTAGCGCTAATCACCAGTGGCTAGTGGCTGCGTTACTCGATTGGCTTTATCACCACGCAGCGCTCCCGTCCATCGCCCTCGCTCTCCGTCGTAACATCAGGGTGCACCGCAAGTTCAACGTGCACCAGGCGCCGTTCGTATGCATTCATGGCAGGCAACCGCACCAGCTGCTTTTCTACCGACGCTTTCCGGGCAGCGGCTTTTGCAAGCTCAACAATGAGACGTTCCCGCTCTTTCCGGTAGTTATTGAGATCGAGAAAAAAATCCTCGAGTCCTTCGCGGCGCGCCACGAGCTTCACCACGTGATCTAAATCGGAAACGGTGTTCGGAAGCCAGCGCTTCAGCCACTCTCCCTCGTTCACGAAAATTTCTACCTTTTTGTTTTCAGAGTCAAAACTAAGCGACGGCTCCGAAAAGCCGATGAGCTCAACTAATCTCGTTACCTTTTGTTTGAACTGCTCCATATTTATTTCCTAAATCTCTGGTAATTGAACGGTTGATGAATACCTGTTGGACAACCGAAAAGATTGAAGTAGCTGCCCAGTAGATACCGATCGCCGCGGGAAGTTTGAAGAGAAACACGATGGTGAGTATCGGTCCTAAGAATACCATCTGCCGGCCAATCCGGTCGGCAGGAGTTGGTTCTTTCCCCTCTTCTCGCTTGGGAATCGAAGATTTTGCCTGGAAATACTGCGCGACCGCCGCAATGCCAAGGACAACTATACTCGGTTTCGTCAAATCTAGCAAGCCGATGAAGCTTGCGTTGATTGCTTCAGGGTGGGAGATGAACGAGTAGAGATCGCTGAATGAATCCGGAGAAAAACCATTCAAGAACACTCGGTAGAGTGCGAGAAGAATGGGAAGTTGCACAAGCAGTAAAAGAAATCCTGAAAAAGGATTTACTTTGTGCTCGCGGTAGAGCGCGAGGAGTGCTTGCGCCTGCTTTTCCCGGTTATCCCGGTGGTGCTCCTGGATCCGTTTCACCTCTGGCTGGATTCTCTGGAGAAGCATCTGGTTCCTCATGCTCTTCCGGAATAACGGGTAGAGCACGAACCGGATAAGAATCGTGAGAATAATAATCGCAATGCCGAGATCCCCGAACGTCACGCGATCATAGAGAAACACGAGTGCGTTGAATAAGGGTCGGTAGAGAAATTCGTGGAAAAGGTATGACATTGGCTATGGAATGGCACGAAGTGCCCGGGTAAGTTCACCTAATATTTCTGTTTCACTATCCTTCCCGGAATGAGGAAGCGCAATGACAAGGATATCTACCGGGGATCTGCCGACGTGCACGGCGCGCATGGTCTTCGCCAAAACCCGTTTTAGCCGGTTTCTTTTTGTTGCCTCGCGGAAAACCGATTTCCCCACGAGTATAGCGAAGCGAGTCTTTGTGGATCCCGGAGGGAATACCTTCACCGTAAAATACTGCGTGCGAGAAATATGGAACGGCTTCCGCCGCTCCCCCCGCACCGGAAGACGCTCGGCTCGAGGGATCATGCCTGCTACGGAGTGAGACGGTGACGTCCCTTTTCCCTCCGCGCAGTGAGCACCCTCCGCCCCCATCCGGTCCTCGTTCTCGCAAGAAATCCGTGAGTTCGCGCCCGCTTCCGCTTTTTTGGTTGGTATGTCTTCGACATAAAAATTTGCCTTCAGTTATTTTTATAGAACTAATGATAGGGTTCTGTTATACTTTTGGCAAATTTTGGTTTCAGGAAAGAGTCATCCACAGGTAGTCCACAGGTTGTTCGTTTTGGAACCCTTTGCTCAATGTCGCTTACCGAACTACAATCAGTACTATGGATCTTGAGCAACTTTGGAAATCTGCGCTTGGTGAAATAGAGCTTCAAATCTCAAGACCAAACTTTGTGACATGGTTCCGCCAGAGCCGTCTCATCCAAAAAGATGATGGGACTGCGCTTGTGGGACTTCCTAATCATTTTTCAAAAGAGTGGATTGAGAGTAAATATTCAAAAATCATCCTTGGGGCATTGAGAAACATCGATGAGACCACAAAAAAAATAGAATTCGTGGTCGCTCCGCAAAATCAGGAGGTCCCCAGAAAAGCGCCGACCAAGGAGGTAATTATCGAAGATGCCGGCCAGCAGAGCTTTGCGGAGCTTAAGGTTGACCCGGATACCAACTTAAATCCCCGCTATACCTTAGAAACGTTCGTGGTGGGCAAGTCGAATGAACTCGCCTACGCAGCGGGTCAGGCGGTGATTCAAGAAGTGGGATCGCGCTACAACCCGCTTTTTATCTACGGCGGAGTTGGCCTTGGAAAAACACACCTGATTCAGGGTATTGGAAACGAGATTAAAAACCGGTACAAAGCAAAAGTTCGGGTGAAGTATGTTTCATCGGAAAAATTCACAAATGATGTCATCTGGGCGATCCGCAATAAGCGGATGGAGGCAATTAAGGAAAAATACCGCCTGATTGACGTCCTTATCATCGACGACATCCAGTTCATCGCAGGAAAAACCGCAACCGAAGAAGAGTTTTTCCATACCTTCAACGCGCTTTATGAAGGGAATAAACAAATTATTATTTCTTCGGACCGAGCTCCAAAGTTTATCCCTACGTTAGAGGAGCGGCTTAGATCCCGTTTTGAAGGAGGGATGATTGCAGACGTGAGCTACCCTGACTACGAACTCCGATCTGCGATTATTAAGACAAAAATCCAGGAAAAAGGCATTGCGATGGAAGATGAAATCGCCCATCTTATTGCAACGAAGATGCAGAAGAGCGTCCGAGAGCTTGAGGGGGTGTTGAATAAGATTCTCTTCTACCAGGCGCGGAGAGGTGAGCCAATCACGGGAAAGCTTGTGGATCAGGTTATTGGAGAAATGGTCCAGCACCCCACAAAAAATATCAATCCAAACCAGATTATCAAAGCAGTTGCTGACTTTTACGACGTTTCACCGTTCGATCTCATTAATCGGTCTCGGAAAAAAGAAATTGCAGAATCAAGGCAGGTTGCGATGTACCTTTTGAGAGATGTACTCCTCCTTTCATACCCCTATATCGGAAGGAAGTTAGGAAAACGAGACCATACTACCGCGATTTACGCTTTTGAAAAGATTGCTCAAGAGATTAATAAAAACCAGAATCTCAACCAAAAAGTAATTGCGATTAAGGAAATGATTAACAAGGAATAACGAGTGGATAACCGGAGAGGATCTCGTGGGGAACGTGGGGGAAGATGAGGGATAAGGTGAAGAAAATATGAAACCAAGTTATTCTCCGAATATTATTTCTCTCTCTTACTCACAGGTTGTAAAGCAAAAATATCAATCAGTATCTAGCGTGGTTCGACTTATCCACAGAAAAGCTTTCCCCATCTACTACAAGTAATGAAATTAATTATTCTTAAAACTAATTTAAAGGAAGGGCTATCTTCCTTTGATCGGGTGTGTGGAGAACATATAAGTCTCCCGATTCTTAAAAATATTCTCTTGAAGGTTTCCGATGGGAAAATAATGATTTCAGCGACAAACCTCGAAATTGGTGTTGAACGATCGCTTTCAGGAAAAGTGATCGAATCAGGAACACTTACGGTTCCATTCGGAACCCTAAGCAGTATTGTGTCTAATGTGGACGCAGAGCGGGTGAATCTCGAGAGTGATGGTAATAACCTCTTAGTGAAGACTGATAACTATCAGGCGAAGATACAAGGGATGAATCCTGATGATTTTCCTATCATCCCTAAAATTGAACATAAAGAAAATTATCTTGAGATCAACACCGGAGCACTTAAAGAATCTCTCTATGGAGTAATAGACGCTGCGCAGTTTTCAGAGATCCGTCCTGAACTATCAGGGATCCTCTTTGATTTTCAAATCGGATCATTAAAGCTCGTTGCAACCGACAGCTTCAGACTTGCCGAGAAAACGCTTTATAAAAACGAGTTCCAAACCACATTCGAACAGGGATTCAAAACCATTATTCCTCTTAAAACTGTTCAAGAAATTATTCGGGGATTCTCGGGAGACGAGAAAATTCGGATGTGTATTGACCCAAGCCAGATCGGATTTGAAGGGGTGTCCGAGCGGATTGTCTCACGGATTATCGCGGGCCAGTATCCCGACTATGAACAGATTGTCCCGAAGAAAATTGAAACAGAAATTACCATGAACCGAGAGCAGCTTCTCGGAGCAGTAAAACTCGTCGCAAGCTTTTCGGGGAAAGTAAGCGATGTACGCCTTGCGGTTGGAGAAGACGAAAAAACCCTCGAAGTGTTCTCGGTAAATCAGTATCTTGGTGAAAACAACTATCTTGTCCCGATAAAAATAAAAGGACCTAAATTCTCTGGGTTAAGCTTTAATTGGCGGTATCTCGCAGATGGTCTGAAGGCGGTGAAGTCGGAGAGAATTCTCTTTGGGGTAAACGGAGAAAATAAACCCGCGATCATCAAATCAATAGATGATCCATCGTACTTCTATCTCTTAATGCCAATTAAGGCGTCCTGAACACGATTACACTCGCGCTTTCCCGATTGCCGAGTGCATCGGTCACCGTGACCTTAATAAGGTTCTGGAGGTCAAAGGAGGAGGGAATAAGGCGGTAGCGGTACACCGTCTCGTTTCCCCAAGATCCAATTTGCGCATCAATCACGGTTTCATTCAGAGAAAGTTCTATCTTTGAAATCCCCGCCGCTGCTTTTATCGGCACTTCGATCGTTAGAGGAGGAGAGAGAACGCTTCCGTTCGTGGGACTTGCAAACGCAATCTCAATTTTATTCGAAGAAAATGTAGTGCCGGAGCCCATGACTACGCTTCCCTCGGGAAGCGGTCGGTTTACCGTCTGGGGATTCGGGTAATTTTTCTGTATCCAGTCTGTGAGCGGTTTTTCCCAGTTTTCGAACTGGGAATCATTTTCCGGGTGACTTGGTTCTGGTCCTAATGGGTCATTGCGGTCTACGGAGTGGAGTATTTCATGAATGTGCGGAAAGAGTTCTGATCCGTACTGATAATTCACCACATATTCTCCTTTCAAAACGGGCTTTTCAGTGAAGATTGGGTTTGGCGCTGTGAATGCCTGCGGAGCGTAGCTAGGAAGCACCTCGGACATAAACGCGCGCCATATCGGCGCCGCAGCCCGGACGCTTTCACCGCGGCCCATAGGGTCGTTATTGTTGTTGCCTGCCCATACGCCCACTGCGAGCGATGGGGTGTATCCAACTGACCATGCATCGCGGTAATCATTCGATGTTCCGGTTTTCACCGCGACTTGATATTCAGAGAATCCGGGGAGGTCGAGGGCGGAGCCGAATATCGGTGCCCGCGCATCGCGGTCCGAAAGAACGTCATTCAGTATCCGCACGGGTTCTGGATCGATGACCTGTTCTGCTTCCTGCGAGAACGATTCAAGAACGCGTTCCCCGTCTTGAACCTTAAGAACCATCGTCTGCGGACGGTAAATCCCCTCTTCCGCAAACGTAGCGTATGCGCCGACGAGCTCGATAAGCCTTACTTCACCACCGCCAAGCACTAAAGAGAGACCATAACGGTTTCGCTCGGTGAGCGTGGTGATGCCGAAACTCTTCACTGACTTTAGTACATTATCAATGCCCACGAGATAGAGCGTTTTGACTGCGGGGATGTTGATGGATTGAGCAAGCGCATTGCGGAGACTGATGGGGCCTCGGAACCTGCCGTCGAAGTTTACTGGGCGGTAACTCTTTTCGGGGTCCTCCTCGGTGCTGAATTCGGTGTCGAGATCGAATAAAACGGTTTCCGGAGGATATCCCTTCGCAAACGCATTCACGTAGACGAGCGGCTTCATTGCCGATCCCGGCTGGCGCAACCCCTGGGTTGCTACGTCAAAATTTCCCTCGTTCTGAATATCGAAATAATCGCGCGAGCCCACAAGCGCGAGAATCTGTCCGGAGTCGGTATCTTCTGCAACGAGCGCTGCGTTTTTTCCGTGGTATAACTCTTCATTCCGGACCGCGCCCTCAAGAACCACGCGTTCGGCAATTTTCTGAAGCTTCCAGTCGAGCGTGGTCGTGACCGTAAGACCACCCTCACGAACAAACTCCTCGCCGTAGCGTTCGTTGAGATATTCCTGCACCGCTATAACAAAATGGGGCGCTTTAATACCCCGATCCTGCTTCGAAAATACCTGCGCTTCCGCGATGGCTTTATCCCGCTCCTCCTCGGTAATAGCACCCATATACTCCATTTCGGTAAGCGCGCGGTTTCGGCGGGCAATGAGCGCATCCTGGTGTGATCCCCAAGGCGAATAGTAGCTGGGAGCCCGAGGGAGCGCGGCGAGCGTCGCCGCTTCGGAGATAGTGAGGCCTCCCGCATGCTTCGAGAAGAACATCTGACTTGCCGCTTCGATACCATACGCGTTCGATCCGTAGGGAATTTGGTTCAAGTAATAACCCAGAATTTCATCTTTAGTGAAGCGGCGTTCGAGTTGTATCGCAAGCACAAGCTCCCGGAGTTTTCTCGTAGGGGTCCGGTCATCGGTTAAAAACGCCTTTTTCGCGAGTTGCTGGGTGATGGTGGATCCTCCCTGGACAATCTCTCCGCTCCGGAGGTTTACGAGGAATGCGCGGACAATTGATTTCCAATCAAACGCGGCATGTTCGTAGAAATTCGCGTCCTCAAGCGCGATCGTCGCCTGTTTGACAATGTCGGGGATTTCATCGAACGGAATCACCGTGCGACGTTCTTCTCCGTGAATCTCGTAAAGGAGTACAGTGCCGGTCCGGTCATAGATTTTCGTTGACTCGACAATTTCCCGGTTTTCGAGGAGTATCGCCGGAGGAACCGTTTTTATGATATAAAAAGCACCGGCAATGCCTATGAGAATAAATCCTCCAACCGCCGAAGCGATCCAGGGAATAACCCGTCGGGGAAAAAGTTTCTTCAGGTGATGTAGTCTTCGCATACCAATCACCGTAGAGGAAATATTTCGAAAAATCAAAACCCCGCACGAGCAGGGGTTTTGAATGGGGGAGGCGGCAGGAAAAACTATGCTGTTTCTTCCGCGTCGTCGTCCGAATCCGCATCGTCTTCGTCTTCTGTTTCGTCCTCGTCTCCTTCGAGGATGTCGTCTTCTACTCCGTTATTCACGTCGTCGTCGTCTGAGAGGTTGTAGGAACGGCTGATCATGATCTCTCCAATAAATACTTCTGGTAACGACCTTTAAAAGTGTATGGGTTAACGGCAATTATATGGGCGGGGTTCTGTTTGTCAAACCTGTGGATATCCCCGGTCATCCGCGGCAATAGGTTTCAGCTCGTGCCGTAGTGAAAAGCGGTTGCGATTGCGATTGCGAGAGCGTCGGTGGCATCATCGTGTCCGGTGAATGTAGACACCCCAAGAATCTTGCCGACCATTTTCGAAACCGCGCGCTTGTCTGCTCCCCCGTAATTCGTCACTGAACGTTTTACCTCCGAAGGATGCCACTCTACCATACGGATGTTCTTCTCGGCGAGTTTTGATACGATGACGCCTCTCGCCTGGGCAACTGAAATAGCAGTCTTCCGGTTCTTTGCGAAAAAGATACGTTCCACTCCCGCGATCGCAGGATTCGATGATTCGATGAGCTTCTCGAATGCGCGTGCGAGTTCGAGCAAACGATCCGATTCCCCGACCGATTTTATCTCTATCACGCCGTAGCTTAAAAGTTTTGGTGTGTGGCAGCCCTCGATGAGGCCATACCCCACGCGCGTGGTTCCCGGATCAATGCCGAGATATCTCATCCCGTTAGAGACAGGTCGCCATACGGCGACCGTGAAGTATCGACTTGTTCTTTATGGCATTGATATCGTGAAATTAGTTGCATGGTTTTGCGATCCACAATCAGGTTGTCTCTAACGGGACTCATGCGGCGTTCGTCACGACCGACGATACGTCGTCGTGTGCTTCGAGATCCGCGATGAGCGCATCAAGTTTTGTTTGGCCTTCGGGCGTGGGGGGTTGGGTGAAGCTTGGGTGCCACTCTCCATCCGTTTTCGTGAATGACCAGAGCACGCTTCCCTGGTGAGCGGGCTTCGCGCCATGTTTCGTGATAATCGCCTTCACCTCCGCAATCGTCCGGTTCTGGTTGTCGGTGACTGCGATGATGATGAGCGCAACCTTGTCCGGTCCGTAGGCCTCGATCGTAACTTCTTCAAGTTCTTTCGCTTCACTCGAGCGTTTCATTGCCCGCTCAATATTTTCATTCGGAACATTCGCCTGCTTTGCCTTTTCAATCATGGTGCGGAGGCGCGGATTTGTATCCGGGCTTGGGTTGTCTCTCGCCGCTACCGAAATTGCCTTCACTAGCTTTGAAAATAATGCGCCGCGTTTCTGATCAGTTGCCCCTTTCTTATGTTTTATTTGATGCCACTTAGAATGTCCCGACATAGCGGAAGCTTATCGCCAATCCGATGGTATTGGCAAGCGTTTTCTAAAAGAAAACCGCCGCACGAAACAGTGTTTCGTGCGGCAGATTGGTCGGGGACGCCCAGAGATTTTCACTGCCATCGGCAGATGATTGAACCACACCGAGTCACTCCCTCGTCAGTCAAGATGACCGACTCGCTTCTTCTTTCATTACCCCACGACCAGACGTCGTGGTTTGCGGCGCCTATCACTCTCCCGTCTTCCTGGATCCGGCGGTAGTTGACAGTGAGTTGGGCTCCTTGCCCACTCCAGTTCGATATCCGGAATGAGGTGATTTCTCCAGGTTCCACCACATTCTCGGACGCATTGTCGCCAATCGTGCAGCCATTCAGAGCGAAGACAACCGGGTACGAACCTCGGTTCATCATCTCGTAATATGTTCCCGAGAAGAACGGGAAATTATTGGGTCGGACGCTGATGAGCCCGCAACTCGAGAAAAAGACGGCGAGGAACGCAAGGAAAAATCGCATGAAAGCACCTCCTTTGTGCTTGCTATATTATAGCAAAATATTTGTTTATGTCAATGAGCGGGGAGGAAGCTCGTTTTCCGCTTGCGGGGTGGTCGTAAGGAAGATACGATTGAAACAAACATGCCACTCAAGCTCGAAGAACAGCTTTTGAAAATTCGGATTGCGGCTGAAGAGCGCGAAGCAGAACAAAAAGCGGCAAAAACCGGCGTGCGGTATTAACATGTAGCAACGACTCCGGTGAAAGTTGAGGTACTCGCGCTCATACCCGAGGAAGAGGCGCGAAAACTAAAAGTAGCGGTGTTCGAATTCCGGAAGCCAGACCTCGCGATTGCGGCCTACGAGCCCGAGCATCCTGCGGTTGTGAAACTCGTGGAGAAATTTACGAGCGATGGGTATCGCCCGAAGCTTTTTGTGGGTTCCATGCGGGGACTCGAACACCTGTGGAGTTTCTATAAATTTA
>JBBTVP010000059.1:0-7941 GCA_038063175.1 Patescibacteria group bacterium | reverse complement strand
TCTCCGTGCAGCAGGGGATAAAGAGGCGCAGATGATTGATGATGATTATCTTGAGGCAATGGAGTACGGAATGCCTCCGACTGCCGGATTCGGGATGTCTGAACGGCTTTTTGCGATTCTCATGGATAAACCGGTCCGGGAAACGGTGATCTTTCCGCTTATGCGGAAGAAACAGTGATATTGCAATATTTAAATATTTAAACATTTAAAAATGCGAAAGATCATGGTATTCGGTTCGTTCGATGGATTTCATGGTGGTCATGAGCTTTTTCTTCGTGATGCAAAAAAACTCGGTGACTACCTGATCGCCGTGGTTGCACAGGACCATGTAGTGCGGCATCTCCGTGGGGCTGATCCCGGGGCGAATCTTGCCGAGCGGTTTGATGAACTTGCAAAAGTAGATGCGGTTGATGAGGTAGCGGTTGGAGATTTCGAGCTTGCGACGTGGCGCACGATTGAACGATATCACCCCGACGTAGTTGCGTTTGGGAAGGATCAGACGATGCTTGCCGAAGATCTTCAGAATCACCTCGAGAAGCTTACCTACCAGCCAACACTCATCACGCTTAATAGCTTTGAGGTAAACCGACTATGATTGATATCACGATTCTCCGTGAGCAACCTGACCTCGTACGGAAAACGCTTCGTGATCGGAATCTCGACCCGGAACTAGTGGACGAATTTTTAGTGGTTGATGGAAAGTGGAGAAAAACTACTGCAGAACTCGACGCGGCGCGGGCAGAGCTTAAGCGCATCAGTAAAGACCGGGATATCGAGAAAGGAAAACTCGCAAAGACGCACGTCAAGAAATTCGAGGCGGATATTGCCGATTTCGAAAAACGGCGGAACGAGCTTATTTTGAAATTCCCTAACATACCGCTCCCCGAAGTTCCGGTTGGGAAAAACGAAGCAGAGAATGTGGTGCTCCGGACATGGGGCGATCCGCGTAACGATGCGGTGGTAGATTATCTTACCCTTGCGGAAACTTATGATCTTATTGATGTCGGGCGAGCGGCAAAGGTTTCCGGGAGTCGTTTTGGGTATTTAAAAAATGAAGCGGCGCTTCTCGAACTTGCGCTCGTGAACTTCGTGTTTGATCTCGCCGTGAAAGAAGGATTCATCCCGATTATTCCGCCGGTCCTCGTAAAGCCGGAGATGATGGTTGGGATGGGGAAGATAAAGTTTATCGAAGGCGACGATGCTTTTTTTCTCGAAAAGGACAACTTGTATCTGGTGGGGAGCGCCGAACACTCGATCGGCCCCATGCACGCGAATGAAGTTTTTGAAGAAGGAGTTCTTCCGCGGCGTTACGTCGCGTTTTCCACATCGTTTCGGCGTGAAGCAGGAACCTATGGAAAAGATACGCGGGGAATACTCCGTGTTCACCAATTTGATAAGGTTGAGCTTTTTGCGTTTACCCGCAAAGAAGATTCAGCGCAAGAATACGAGCGTCTGACCGCGTTTCAGGAAAATGTGATGCAGGCGCTCGAACTGCCATACCGCGTGCTTCAGATGTGCACCGGCGATATGGGTTTCGGCGATGCGCGGCAGGTTGATATCGAAGCGTGGTTGCCAAGCGAGGGGAAATACCGTGAAACGCATTCCGCCTCAAATACTACGGATTATCAGGCGAGAGGACTTGGAATCAAATATCGCCTCGGGGAAGGTAAAACGGAATTTGCGCATACCCTGAACGCGACCGGGGCGGCAATCGGGCGAATGGTTATTATGCTATTGGAAAATCATCAAACTTCTACCGGGACTGTAAAAATTCCTAAGGCACTTCAGAAGTACGTAGGAATGAAAGAAATAAGCCGCCGCTTTTAATCTTGATAAATCATTACTTCTCGTTAAGATCTGCGAGGGATTTTTTGACTTCGGCCTTTCGGCGAGGAGGAAAAATTCCTCGAAGGTCTTATTAGTTTTGAGTACCGCTGAGAAAAACTTGACATCCTCCATCGGCTTGTGGTAAAAGTACAGCAGCTCACCGAGGGTTTGGGGCAGTTCTGCTCCTCCTCGTGAACATGGTCAAAAAACGGAGTTGAAACGTGCTGTATGTTGTCATTTTGAGCCTTATTTCTGGTCTTTTCTTTGGTGCCAGCGGCTATTTGATCCAAGATAGCAAAGGATTTGGGGTGCTTATGCTGGTTTTGGGAGCGGTCGTTTTGTTTTTTGTTGTGGGCGGGTCTTATGTAGAGGGTGTTGCCAATTACCATGGGCATCCCATTGAGGCCTCGGCAGTGCTGAAGGTCGGCGCGATCTACCGATTCCACGCGATCGATGGGCAGCTTTACGAAGTTCCAGTCGAATCTCTTGGAATGTACATCATCGAAGAAGCCCTCTCGGAAAAAGGAAAAACCGGCGGGCCCAGGTTTGTCTGGTTCAGGGAACAACCGCTTCCGGGAGAGGGCACTTCCGTGTTCCGGGTCATTGCAGACGGTGACACGTATGCGTTCCAACCAATCCAGATTCCATAACGGATTCTGGAGAGAGCGAGAAACAGAGCCCGAGGCAGATACCTGCCGCGGGCTTTCTTTTTTGTCGAAATTTGATAGTGTAAAACAACAATGCCTGGGAAAAAAGTTTGGATCCAGATAAACAAGCGTGCGATCGGGAAAAACATCGCGGCGATGCGAAACATCATTCGCCCGTCCACGAAGCTTTTTGCGGTGGTGAAGTCAAATGCGTATGGCCACGGGCTTACGCTTTTTTCTGGAATTGCCGAAGAATCGGGTGTCGATGGATTTTGCGTTGACTCTCTTGTGGAGGGGCTAAAGCTCCGCGGCGCAGGGATTCGAAAGCCAATTCTCGTGTTGGGGCCCACCCTCCCGAACGGTTCTCTCGCGGAGGCAGCAACAAACGACATTACCGTCACTATCTCGAATACTGAAAGTCTTAATCAGATGAAAAAATCAAAGATTAAACCATCCTTTCATGTGAAAGTGGATACTGGGATGCACCGGCAGGGATTTTTCCCCGAGGAACTGAACGCTGTTTCACAGTTCATAAAAAAGAATAAACTGCCGCTCACCGGCGTATACACGCATTTTGCGTCCGCGAAGGATATTAATTACCCGACATTCACCGACTCGCAATTTAAAAAATTTACTGATGCTCATCGGATACTTGAAACGCATGGGTTTAAAAAATTATTGCGACACGCCGCGGCGACTGGAGGAACCATGCTTAGCAAGAAATACCACCTCGATGCGGTGCGGATCGGTATCGGTCTCTATGGGCTTTCACCTTCGCGAGAGCTTGAGTTCCAAAGAACCGACATCTCGCTCGAGCCGGTGCTCTCCTGGCATTCTCTCGTGAGCGAAGTGAAAGATATCCCTGCGGGAGGCTACATTGGATATGATCTTGCAGAGCGAGTAACAAGAAAAACCAAAGTGGCGATTGTGCCTATCGGGTATTGGCATGGATTTGATCGCGGACTCTCCCATGTGGGAGAAGTGCTTATTGCAGGGAAGCGGGCACGGGTGCTCGGCCGAGTTTCTATGGATATTTTAACCGTCGATGCGACGGGAATTCCTGTTCATCAGGGTTCGATTGCAACGATCATTGGCAGGCAGGGGAGAGAAACTGTTTCCGCAAATGAAATGGGGCAGAAGATCGGAACATCGCACTATGAAATCGTGACCCGAATAAACCCGCTCATCGAGCGAGTGATAACGTAACGGCTTTCGAAAAACCCTATGCGGGCGTATCTACCCGAATCCGAGCGGAGGCGCCGGTATCTCATCTTCCGGATCAAACTGTATGCGATATGCGCTGCTATAGTTTTTGGGAGTATTTTGGGCATATACGTCGTTCGGAATTCCGGTTTTTTTGATGTGCACCGCATCGAAATCATTGGCTTAAACGAGCGGGATCGAGCTACCTTAATCGCGGATCTTCGCACGCTTGCATTTCAACGTCCGCGCACGCGGATTCTCGGGATCGACAACTATTTTGCATGGCCTGATTCGATTGATTTATTTTCGGCGGCCTATCGTGCCGCCACGGTAGAAAAAAATATTTTTACACGCTCACTTACTATCTCTGCGCTACCCCGGAAGCGTTTTGCGGCTTGGTGTCCCGAAAATTCAGGCGCAGAGATCGACTGCCGGTGGATTGACGGTGATGACGGAATATTTCTCGAAACCACGGCGCGGCCAGAAGGTCAGCTCGTACCGACTATCACCGAGAAAACAACCGTGAGTCCTTCATTCGGGGGAGAATTTCTCACCGGGGTGCGATTGAATCGTATTAAGCTAATTTTGGATTTTCTGCGGATTAACATGCTTTCAATCGAGGAGATTAAGCTCAATCGGGACTTCGAGGAGATCCAGGTGATATCTTCTGATCACGCAGTGTTTCGGTTCAGCATCCGGTTTGATCCCGCCGTTAACCTCTCGGGCTTCCGAGAGATTCTCAAAACTACCGGCACACGACATATTCAAGAATTGAATCTCACCGTTCCGGGGAAGGTATATCTCACGAAGCGATAACATGCTCACCAAATTCCCAAAAGATGACCGGCGGTGCGTCTGGACGCGACACATCAAAAACAAGATGATCTACTACGGATTGTCTGAACAACGTATTCGACGGGTGGTGAGTGCTCCAAAACGGCGGGAAGAGGGGATTGCGGAAGGGACATCAGCCGCAATGCAGCCGTCCCCATCAAAGAAACGAAAAGAAGAAATCTGGGTGATGTACAAGACTGTAACAAATGACAAACGACCAAAAACTAGGAAACAACAAGAACAGAAAAATACTAGTGGCCAGTGGCTAGGTGCTAGTGGCACAAGGATCCTCATGATCAGCGCCTGGCGTTATCCGGGAGTCACAAAGCCGGGAAAAGCGATTCCAATTCCCGAGGATGCACTCGCTGAACTTGCAAAAATCCTATAGCCGATATATCGTTTTGTGAGGCGATTCGAAGGTTTCGCCGAGAGCACCCTGGAGGTCTCAGCCGCCTCCGTGCCCCGCCGAACTTGCACCCGGTTTCACCATCCATCGGCTGCATCGCTTCGGTTGGCGCTGCATGTCTGGTTTGCTCGTGCCCACCAGGGGAAGACTCTGGTGGGCTCTATTTAAAAATATGAAACTTTCTGTTGGGAAGGTTGGGACGTGGATACTAACTCGCGTTCGATTCTTTCAATCGCATTTGGAGTTGTTTCGAGCAGAAACCTTGGTACATACGCCGTGACATTAGCAGTGTCGCCATCACACGTTATATCGCCGAAGAATAGCCTTGCGATTCGTAGCTTCTTTTCGAATGGCATATTGCCGGTAATTCCCTCAACATTACGAGCAAGTTGCTCGATATTCGTATTTTGAAGGGTGAGGGGAACCTTTATGGCCTCGCGGCCGGCTTTCTCTACAAGCAGTTCGTTTTTAGCACGTTCGAGCTCGGTGCGCTGATTTCGATATTCGGCGAGTGTAATAGCTTGCTCGGTATACGCCGTTAGGAGGCGCGACTTCTTAACCTCTACTGCCGCAACGCGCTGATCGATCTTTTCAATCTCCTGTTCGAGCGAATCGCGCCCACGCTGTTTTTCCTGGTGTCGATTTATGATACCCTGCAAAACCGTTGGAGACTTTAGAACTTTGCAAAACGCATCCCACAAGGCATCATCGAATTTTTCTACGGGGATGAATCTCCGATTTCTACACTCGATATCGCTGTGGTAGGGATAATTCTTCTTTTTACTGCCACAGTAGTAGTAATAACGGCCGACAGTCGAGGTGCAATAGTAAAGAGTATGGCAAACCGAGCACTTAATAAGGCCCTTTAAGAGATATTCGTGCTTTGTGCGGTGTGAGAGCCGTTTACTGCTCGCCTTAACAGCTTGCACCTTTTCGAAAAGTTCTCGATTGATAATGGGTGGCACACTAATGGGGTGCCATTCATCCTTTGGGCGGCGAATTCTCCCCTCGTTCTTTAAACGTCGGTATTTGCCTTTGCCTTGGGTTTCCACCGATTTACTCTTTCCCCAATAAGTGATGCCACAATACGTTTCATTCCCCAATATGCGACCAAGCGATGAGGTAGGCCATTTCACCGCCCACTTCTTACTTTTCGCATTGCGCCGATTTAACTCCTGGGCGATTTTAAAAATACTATAGTCGCCGGTTGCATAAAGTTCATAAATGATTTTTACCGTATCCGCTTCCTCGGGATTGATCTCATATCTTCCGATTCGTGCTTTTTCGTCTTTGACATAGTTATAGCCGAACGGAGGGGTATTACCGATCAATGTTCCATTTTTCGCTTTAAAGATTTTACCTCGCATCATTCGATCGAGTAATTTGTGTTTTTCGTAATCTGCGAATACGGATTGAATATTAAATAACAACTGGTCTTCAACGCTGTTTCCGAGTGGCCGGTTGAGAAATACAACTTCTTTCCCATATTTTTTAAGTTCCTCGATGATAATACCCGCATAGAGATGCTTGCGGGCGAGGCGATCCGGATCGAGGACATAAAGTTTTTTCCATTCCGCTTTGGGCGCTTCGTTCCGAAGCCTATCCAGCTCTGGGCGTTCCCATAGCAGTTCTCCCGAGTAGCCGTCATCGATATATCGGCTGACCAGAGTATCACCATTGCTTTGGATAACTTTCTCGAGTGCATCGATTTGGCTTTGAATCGTCCCCTCCTGTTCCTGTCGTTCACTGGAGACACGGCAGTAGATCGCTGCTAGGATCAGTCCCTGGTTATCATTACCCATGTTTTTGATATCGTTTTAAGAATTTCGTGATTTCTTCCTCGGATATCCGCCAGAGCGATGTTTTACCCTTCCCGAGCTTAAATCCCTTTAGGGAGCGATTTTTGAGCCAACGCTGCACTGTTTTGGGATGAACTCGTAGCATTGCGGCGACCTCGTTTCTGGTAAGGAATTTCATATATTGCGAGTATATCCCTAGTTGCTCCTAGATGTCCATAGGGTAAATTACAGCCGTGAATATAGTGAACATTGTGAATGATCTCGCGTGCAGAGGCTACTTGAGAATATTCTATCCATCGTGATTAATTTCCTTTTTTATCCTCCTGAATGTTCACTTCGTTCACAACGTTCACTGTAGGCAATGGTGTATCGTGAATCCCAAATTTTCGTTTCAGTATTTCAATTTTTTTCTGATTCTCAAGACTGGAAACAACATGACCTCGATTCGTGCTGCGCAGAATTAGTTTAAGACGCTTGCGTAAGATTTCACCAACCCGGCGAGAGACAAATTTCCCGTCGGGTTCTTTTAAAATACATTTCTCCGTAATCTGCTTTACAGTGGGCTCATCGCCGCCATCACCGACACATTCCAGTAAAGCGTGGAATATCGTTGCTTCCAAACTCAAACCGCGATCGGCGATTAGCTCTTGATTGTAGCTCCTAACGAATTCTCGGAGCCTTGCAGCCATTTCAGACCCGACAATACTTAGGAGTGGCATTATGATTTGATTAAGGCGTGGTTCAAGAGAGCGATCTACTTCACTCGTGCGTAACCCTATGTGATCGAGGTTTTTAAATCGCCACATTAGTAGTTTATTTCTCAATGCTCGAGCCTCTTCGGCAAAGGTTTCTGGCAAGTTTATTGGTATATCGTCTCGTATTTCCTTCTTATCCATTTCTTCGATGAGAAATCTACTTTCGAGCGCTTGATCATCGAATCGTCGTCGCGTCGCTATGATTTTCGGGCCGAAAACCTCATAGGATTTAATCTCGAATGTGCCTTTGCCTTCGGATCGAAGAACAGGACTTCCTTTTTGGTATCCAGAATTCATTATTTTTATTATGTCAGCGGTAGTATCGCTGAAACGGTAATCGGCCTCATCGAGAATTAAAGTACCTCCAAACCCATCGATTATTCTAAAGATGGGCGAGGTAGTCGTTGCGCCACCAACGAACATCGGTTTATAACAGAGTGATCCGATAACCTGAAGAAATCTCGATTTTC
>JBBTVP010000058.1:483-1867 GCA_038063175.1 Patescibacteria group bacterium | reverse complement strand
AAAAAGCCCATATAAATCAGGTTTTTCAGGGGCTATTGACGCGAAATACCTTATCTGATATATTAATATGGTCAAGAAAATGAGTGTAAAAAATATGCATACAAACGGGCAGAGCGAAATCACAGGAAGCGCGGGATTCGGGACCGCATTTTTGGCATCCCTTGGCAGCCGAGAGCGCGAGGTACTCCGGGCCCGGTTTGGTCTGGATGGCAGCGAACCCATGACGCTCCAGGCAATCGGTGACCGGTATGACATCACCCGTGAACGGGTGCGCCAAATTGAATCCAGTGCACTCGGAGAACTTCGCCATTCCTCGGGGAGCCACCCGTACGTCCGCCGGATCGCTGATGCGGCAACACGGGAGCTTAAGGAACTCGGTGGTGTGGCGCGGGAAGATTTCCTTATCTCGAACCTGAAGCGTACGCTTGCCGACAAAGGATCCGAAGCAACGTTTGGAAATGTGGTACGGTTCGTACTCGAATTTTCGAAACAATTTTCTTTCAACCGGGATAACGGTGGCAACTGGCACTCATTTTGGTATCTCACAGAAACGGATCGCCGGAAAGCCGAAGGATTTGTGACCTCGCTTATTTCTAAATCAAAATCCGATAAAAACGCTATTCTCGGCGGGAAATTTAATACTCTGGTTGTCACACACGCGAACACTACAAAAGTTGCTCCAAGAGTCGCAGAAAATTTCGTTTCGCTCTCGAAATCATTCGTAAAAGGACCATTTGGTGAAATGGGTCTTGCTGACTGGGCAGAAGTAAACCCAAAGACTGCACGTGATTGGGCATACGCAGTTCTGAAACGGGAAAGCAAACCACTCCACTTCACGGAACTCTCGAAAATTATCGGGAATCGCCGGAGCGACAAGCGGACGAACCTTCAGACGATCCACAACGAGCTTATTAAAGATGATCGGTTTGTACTCGTGGGCCGTGGTCTCTATGCGCTTAAAGAACAGGGGTACCTCGCAGGAACCGCACGGGAAATCATTTCGCACCTTCTCTTGAAGCACGGTCCACTCAATTCAAATGAGGTAGTCCGTCTCGTGCGCGAGCAGCGGATGCTGAAAGATGCAACTATCCTCATCAATCTCCAGAGCCGCAAACACTTCACGTGCCTTCCTGACGGCAAATATTGCGTGAAAGAAGCATAAGGCGGCGAAGTTTTCCTATTGTTTATAGCTACCCCACCACGATGGGTGTTATTATGGTAGAGATAGGTTTTTAGCCCTCACATGACCGGATTCGAATTTTCGGAAATATTTGGAGAGTTCGGAAAATATCTCCCCGATATCGGGGAGTATGCGCTCGCAGCGCTTAATTTTATTTGGCCGTTCGTGGCGCTTGTGCTCTTGATTGCAGTGCTTAGATCTACG
>JBBTVP010000058.1:0-473 GCA_038063175.1 Patescibacteria group bacterium | reverse complement strand
TCTACGTGGCTCTTTTGGCGCCAGACACTTTTCGAACACTCAATCCAATTCGTGCTTCTCGAGCTCCGGATTCCCCGCGAAGTTCGTAAAAGTCCACGCGCCATGGAACAGGTACTCATGGCGATTCATTCGCTTCGAAACACCGCAAACGATCTTCAAGAAAAATATTGGGATGGTGAAGTCACCCGATGGTACGCGCTCGAAATCGCGAGTTTTAGCGGAGAAACCCATTTTTACATTCGTACGTACCACAAGCAGCGCCGGCTCGTTGAAGCTGCCTTTTTTTCGTACTATCCGGACGTTGAAGTGGTGGAGGTTCCCGACTATATCGATCGAATGCCCGCGAGCATAGCCGAGATGGAAGAGCAGGGGTACGATGTGTGGGGTTCTGAAATGAAGCTCGCGAAGGAAGATGCATATCCTATCCGAACGTACACGGATTTCGAGGCGCCTGATGAAGAGCGGCAGTTCGA
>JBBTVP010000057.1:4811-13907 GCA_038063175.1 Patescibacteria group bacterium | reverse complement strand
AAAAAGCGCATGCGCAGTTCCTTCAGGTCGATTTTGGCGAATGTACGTCACTTTTAGCACCTCAAACTTGTATCCAAAATATTTTTGGATTGCCTCCGCTTTATATCCCACCACTAACACAAGCTCCGTAATTTCCTTGGGAAGCGAATCAATGATGTGGTGGAGGAGCGGACGACCCAGCACCTCGACCATGGGCTTTGGTTTATCGATCGTGAGCGGTCGGAGGCGTTTTCCTTCCCCGGCCGCGAGAATAATGCATTTCATTGATTAGAATTAATTACCTGGGATTATACCAGCTGAAACGAACTGCTCCAATTTAAAACTTGCGAATCGAGAGATTTGTTGCTATAATCCTTCCACTTTATTCGAATTATGCTTAGCTACAACGAACTTACGAAAGGGGTAATCTTCGAGCTCGATGGTCAACCCTACGAGGTGCTTGAATACGAATTTCTCCGCATGCAGCAGCGGAAACCGGTTGCGAAAACCCGCATTAAAAATCTCGTCACCGGCAAAATTGTGGAGCGGAACTTCCACCAGAACGAAACGTTCGGGGAAGCAGAAATCGAAAGAGAAGAGGTAAAGTTTCTCTACCAGAATCGGGGTGAATACTGGTTTTGCAAGAAAGATAATCCTGCGAATCGGTTTTCACTAAAAGAAGATATTTTGGGAACTTCTGGTAGATTCCTCACGCAAAACACGATGGTGGTTGCCCAGAAATTCAACGATGCAATTATCGCGATCCAGGTGCCGATCAAAATGGATTTGAAAATTAAAGAGGCACCGCCGGGATTCAAAGGAGATACCGCACAGGGTGGCACGAAACAGGCAATCCTTGAAACCGGTGCTACGGTGTCCGTTCCCCTTTTCGTAAACGAAGGAGACATTGTTCGCGTAAATACCCAAACGGGTGAATACGTAGAACGGATGGAGAAGGGAAAGTAGCTCTCGACTTCTCTTTTCGGGGACGCTGTCTCCGCGCTCTCGCGGAGCGCTCTCTCTCCCCCGCCAAGCGGGGTCCGAGAACCCCCGAAAAGAGAAATTTTCGAGCTATGCGAAATTATGAGTCTTTATTTTTGAGCGCTTCTTTGAGCGCCTCGCGAAGTCCCTCAATATTCTGCGGCGGTTTTGGTTCTTTCTTTTTCTCCGGCTTCGGAGATACATTTCCCGTATCCGGCGTTAATTCAGTAAGCGATATTGTCTCTTTCGCAGGTTTTTGTGTGCGGTGCCTGTCATCGTTATGCATGTAGGATGGCGATTTTGGTCGCGGCGCAGGTTTCACTTGCTCCATTTCAAATTCAATTCCCAAATTTGCAAGTTCAGATGCTGCGGCGCGCTCTCGCTCCCGTGTTTCCCGAGATGCCGCTTCTGCTTCTTTTTCCGCGGTGATTCTTGCGAAACATTCAGAGCAGTAGACTGGCCGCCCCGGCGTTGGTTTAAAGGTAACCGTCGTCTGTTTTCCACACGAAGAGCACACCACAGGAAATTTCCCGGGAGCTGCCGGGGCTGGCGCCGGAGCTCTGGCTGGTGCTCGCGCAGTGGTAGCTTCACCTGCCCAGGATGCAATGGGCTTCCCCTCTGCATCGAAATCACCCATAGTGCTGCTCCATCGGGTAATTTCTTCCTCTACCGTTTTAGTCGCTTTTGCGTAAAGCTTACGAGATATTTCTATCACTTTCTCCGGATCTTCGGCAATGGCCGGGATCTTGAACGGCGGAAGCGTACTCGCAGAAAATGGCCTACTCGTCACCCCGTCCACCATGAGCTTCAGATAAATCGCGTGGTTCGGCAGGTTTACCATGTCGGGAATGGTAAATTCGGGAGTAAATTCGTTCTCTAAAAATTCCGCGTCTGCGGCTCCTACCCGGAACATAATCATGGTGCCTACGTTTCCAAACACGGCATCCCTCACTTTTGTCGAGACATCGGTCACAAGCTGCCCGATGTACTGGTGCGCGAGAATAAGGCAAAGTCGGTATTTCCGGGATTCTGAAAGAATCCCCGCGAACGAATCGGTTGCGAAGTTTTGAAACTCGTCTACATAGAGGTAAAAATCTTTCCGGTCATCCTCGGGAATCCGAACCCGCTCCATAGCCGCGAGTTGGATTTTTGTGATAAGCATGGCACCCAAGAGTGCGGAGTTATCTTCGCCGATTCTCCCTTTCGATACGTTTACGAGGAAAATTTTCCCCGTGTTCATAATGTCAAAAATGTCGATGGTGCTTTTCTTCTGTCCCACCACATTCCGAATCATGGACGTTGAAAGGAATTGTCCGACCTTGTTCTGAATCGGGGCGATGGCTTCGTTTCTAAACTGATCCCGCCACTGCTCGTACTCGCTGATCCAGAATGCCTTCACCACCGGATCCTTTACATTGCCCACAATCTTCTGGCGGTAGTCCTTGTCCACGAGAATCCGGGAAATCCCAAGAAGCGTGGTTCCTGGAGTTTCGAGAAGTGCCAAGATGGCATTGTTCATGATGTACTCCATCCTCGCAGACCACACGTTCGCCCAAATTTTCGTAAAAATCGCCATAAGACCCGATGCCACGAGGTGTTTGTACTTCGGATCAGGCAACTCGAGCACGTTGAAGCCGAGGTTGAAATCGGAATCCGCAGGATTGAAATAGATAACGTCCTTCGCGCGGCTCTTTGGAATTTTTGAAACAAGACTTTCCACAAACTCACCGTGAGGATCCACCACACAAAGCCCGTCTCCATTCACAATATCCTGCACCGCAAGGTTGTGAAGGAGTGCGGTTTTCCCAACGCCGGTTTTACCAACCACATAGGTGTGCTGTCTGCGGTCCCGACGTTTCAAACCAAAAAGCCGGTTCGCGTTCCGGTAATCGGTTTTCGCGAAAAAAATTGCATCCCTCGAAAAAGCTGAATCTGCCATGGTAAAAAAACTTCTTATCTATAGTATACCACCACGCGCACAAAAACTTCACCTAAAAACCCGTAAGAAATCGCACGAGGAGCGGAACCGAAGCGCCCGCAGATCCTTTCGCAAGATAGTCTCCTTCGGTAGAGGTCATGCGTGGAGCAATATCCAGGTGAATCCATGAAACTTGCTGTTGATTCGTCCTTGTCCCTTGTCGCTTGTCACTTGTCACTGATGAATCCTTCACGAACTGCCATAGGAACATTGCCGCGGTAATAGCACCTCCGTAGCGGACTTTACTTGAGTTCGCAACATCGCCAAACGTGCCTTTTATATCCTGCTCGTACTCTTCCCAAAGCGGGAGCGGCCATACGAAGTCTCCAGTCTCTTCTCCAATTTCCCGCAAGCGGCGCTCGAGCTTCAGGTCGGTAGCGAAAAGTGCAGATGCCCGCGCACCAAGTGCCACCATCGCCGCACCAGTGAGTGTCGCCACATCTATAATTGCACGAGGGTTATATCGCTTCGCATACGTAAGCCCATCGGCAAGGATCACCCGCCCTTCGGCGTCAGTGTTTAGAATCTCAATTGTTTTCCCCGACATAGTGCGGAGCACATCCCCTGGGTGGTAGCTCCTGCCGGAAGGCATATTTTCAACCGCAGGTACGAGCGCCACGATGTTTTTCTTTACCTTGAGGCGCGCAAGTGCGGCAACTATATGGATAACCGATGCCCCTCCCGACATATCCATGTGCATTTCATAGATTCCCTGCTCGGGCTTTAAGTTCAGCCCCCCAGTGTCGAACGTAACCCCTTTGCCGACGAGCACCACTGGCTGCTCATTTTTTTTACCCTTGAGGTATTCCATCACGATGAACTTCGGCGGATGGTCAGATCCCCTTCCTACGCCAAGGACTCCTCCCATGCCGAGCTTCTCCATATCGCTTACCGAAAGTACTTTCACCGAAAATCCAAACGCTTTTCCCGCCTTCACTGCAGCCCCCGCAAGTCCTGCAGGAACGAGATCACCACCAGGAGTATTTGAAAGCTCCCGCATCGCGTTCGTTTCTTCTCCAACAATCTTCCCGCGGCGCAGACCTTCAGCAACCGCCTTTGGTGCACGTTTCGCGTATACGGAAATTGCATGTACGTGCTGCCACCCTTCAGCTGGCTTCGTCCGATACTCCGTGTATTCAAAATTTGCGAGCTCGAATTGAGTCGCGATAACCTCGGCAAGATCGGGTAGGCGCGAATCGAATCCGCGGCTTACAAAATCGTGGAGAGATACCGCAATATGCTTAATTCGCTCGCGCCGAGCAAATGCCACGATCCGACGAGCAGTTGAAAGGGCTTTTCGGTGACTAAATTGCGTCCGCTTTTGGATTCCCGCAACAACCGCTTCGCGTCCGGATGGAGTAAAAAGGAGGTGGGTGTGCCCATCGCGCACTGGTGTTTTTTTAAAAAATGCAGCGATGTATCTCAAATCGTCGGTCGAAAAAAAAGAAGCAAACGAATGGTTCTTTAAATCCTCGCCTTCAGCGAGAATAATTACCGGAACTGCGCCGTTTGCCGTACGGATGTCTTTAAGAAGATTGATTTCCATAGATAAACAGAATGCAAATATTATAATTCCGAAAACAAGTGGTGTCAATAAATGTTAAGCCGCCTCCCTCGTAAGGAAAGCGGCTGTTCGCTCACGGTTCTCGACTAGGCACCCGGATGGTTCCAGTCGTAGAACACGACTCCCCTGCGCGCGGTGATGTCCCCCGCGAGTTCGCCGACGTCGTCTCCTGGGTAAATGGAGTGGATGACCGCAGTCGACATCCCATTCTCGTCCTTGAACTCGACGACGAACGTGATCTTGTCCGTGAGCGGCGAACGCAGGTCCTTGCGGGATCGCCTCACGCGAAGCACTTGACTCCGTCGGTTCGGCTGAAACGGTTCGAGGGCAGAGTCTTCGAACTCCGACCGCGGCGCAGTGCTTGACCAGCCGATCGGCGCCCCATACTCGATCATGATGCTCTGGGTGCTGAAGTCTCGCTCGCAATGCGCCTTCTGCAGCTCATGGAGCAAGCCTTCCAAGACCTCGAGATCTTCGAGGAGTTCATGAAGCGAGCTCCACCGAATGAAATTCCCCGCACAGCAAATCTCGTAACCACGGAAGCAGGTTCGCGCGAGACGATCTCCAGTCTTCTGCCTCATCACGATTCTGCAACGGAAACCATCCAGAGAGAAGATCTTATTGAAGGACACTTGTCACTCCTGCCAGTAGCTCTGGTTCAGGTCTGTGAGCGGCACAGGTACCGTACTCAAGCGGAGTGCTTAAGTAAATACATAGTATCAGATATATGAACTCTTGTCAACTACAAAATCTTCTTCCGCTCAATCGAACTTTTAAAATGTTTCGGTCGATATGCCCGGAGCCGCACGAGCTTTGCGCGCGGAATTTCTCCTTTTGCCATCCTCTTCTTCAAATCAGCGTAAAGTCCGTGTTGGTCGTACCCGCAACAGATTACGTCTGGCTTACATTTAAAGAGGGCGCGGTATGCCCCTTGTTTTGCATCCCCGAGTACCGCTTTTTTCACTTCGGGAGCTTTTGAAATTTTCCGAACCCGAACTGAATCTGATTCATGGGGCCTCTGCCCTTTTATATGAAATACACTCGAAGCGCGGGCTACCACCACAATAAGCTCTCCACCATGACGCCTCGCCTGTCGCAGGAATGAATTATGCCCCGGGTGAAATAAATCAAAAACACCAAAGACGAGAACTTTCTTAAGTTTCTTTCTCATAGTACAAACTTGAGAGACTATTAAACAACCCGCCCCTTCCTTCTTGCGGCCTGAATCTCCTCTATCGCATCAGCCCGCGCTTCGAGCGTTCGCGCTTGCTTTTTCAATCTAAAAATAGTCGTTAATAGGAACACCAATAAAACGCCAAAAAACCATACCCCCCAGCCCGGAACAAACGTTATATTTTCCATTTATGGTTTAGATAATCCTTTGGATACCTATTATATAACTTCTGCGTTGTAGCATTGTTCACAGTACACAATTTCTTTTCGATCCGGGGCATAAGATGTTTCAAATTCATTGGGGCAGGCGCTTGCGCCATGGAAATGTTCACCGATGTTTTTATAGCTTTTAGCCGCCTTTCCTTCGCACATGCAAGTCCGCTGGTAGAGAGCGGGTTTATTGCGCCATGATACCCGCTCGAAATGCCTACAATAAAAACAGGCGCGTGGAAGGGGTAAATTCATTTGCCGATAGAACTGAAGCTCCTGCGGAACAATCCGAAATGCACTCGTGCAACTCCATTCACAATTTTCCGAATGATTACCGCTTTCCGCATGCTCGCATTGAATTACCTCTTCTAGAATTTTATCTTCCACATCCTGAATGCTGTCAGGCAAACTTTTTGCACTCTTACTCGCACCTCTCTGTTTTCTTTCCGGTTCTTGCCAGTGAAATCCCGCTGCCGCCGCCTTTTCCGAAGTAAGCGGAAAATATTCTTGCCCCTGGGTTTCATGGTAACTATACGGACTCATTTCCGGAGGAAAAAATTCGCCATATGTATAGACTCTCCCCTTTGAATCCGTAAATGGCATTTCGTCCATTTGCTTTCTAATTTTTGGAATTAACTCTAGGTATTCTTCTTTCGAATACTGTTTATTGAAAATACAATAATTCTTTTTCCGTAGCCCCACACATCCGAATATATTATTGCATTGGTGACAATTGGTGCTGTACTCCGCATTTGTTGATCCACCTATATCGAATGAAAAAAGTACGTTCGACATTCCATCTCCCGCATCAATCGTTTCATAACAAAGTTCAACATTCACTCCTGTCGAAGTGACGTCAATAACGTCTTTGATAGGTCCGTAGATAATACTTTGACAGTTCGCGCAATTTTGAGAATTCCCAGCAAAAAAACAATTACGAAGCTCGGTGGAGCTGTAGATATAATCCCCACTGCAGTCCTTCGCCTGCACGCTGTGCTGGTATTTCACCGGATATTTTTCCCAGATTTCCTTGGCTTGTTTCTGTGATGCTTGCACCCCCGACCATGAATCCAGTCGCAATTCTTTCAATTTTTCTTTATATTCCTCCTTGCTATAAGGCTTATTAAAAATGTAGTAACTTTTATTGCGAAGACCGGTGCACCCCACACAATTTGTGCATCCGATGCAGTCCTGACTGAACCATACTTCACTGCATGAGGTGCAATTTCTTGAAAAAAACGTTTTGTGAGATTTATTCGTGTTTATGCAAAAGTAGCAAAATTCGGACCATTCGCAATTAATGGTGTCTATGGAATTTTTACTATTGTGAATCGTGACACCATATGCAATATCTTCCGCAAAACCTGCATCGAAACACATATACGCATTTTTTACATACGCACTCACGCTGTAGTCACTATTCACTGAATTAAATGTCCAAAACGGATTCCAGGGAACTGCGTGGAACAAATCTTTCCATTGTTCGAAAAACGACCGAGAAAAGTCGTAATCTCTGCCGTAGCTCAAAGGATCCCATGCATCGCTCGCATAATACTTCCGATTATAGATAGGCATCGGAGCAGTAGAAGGCATGAGCGTAAAGACTTTTTCTCCAGTGATGGCACAATCCCTTTGATAGAGATGCGTCATGTTTCTCCACGCCATTCTTCGCATGGCACGGCACCGCCAACACCATGTGGGTGCTGGAACCTTTATCTTTTCATAAAACGTAAAATCATCGGGCTCGATGGTGAACTGGTTTTTACAATTCTGACAGGATCGCGTTTCGGGATTCATACGGTTAATTGCGTTACTTGTTTTAAAATCATATCAAACGCCTCGTCGACCGAAAGATTCGTAGTATCGAGAACGATGTCGAATTTACTCTCGTCGAAGTGGTCGGCGATTCCGTGGATTCGCTTGTAGTGCTCGCGCTCATTCTTAATTCTCTCTACGGTGAGTTTTTCTATCTCCTCAATTGCTCTTCCTTTATTTTCCGGCCGGAGAGACTGCCTACGTACCCCTTCCTTTGGCGAGACTTTGAGGAGGATGTTGATCGTTTTAAACCCGGATTTCTGAAACGGCGCCACCCGGCCCTCCACGATCAGGTTATCCCGGGTCATCATTCGTTTTTCGTTCACATCATCGATTTTCCGCTCCAGCTCTGGATCTGAAGAAAGATCGCGATAGAAATCCTCGATTGACTGGTTCCGCGTTTTTGCCATATCCCGAAACGCAGCACCGGTATAGAAATACTCATAGCCGAGTGCTTCAGTGAGAAGCTTGCAGATAGTCGTTTTTCCCGCTCCCGGGTAGCCACTCACTCGAATAATTGCCATATTCTTAGCTCACTTCTGCCTGATAGCAGCTTTCGCAGTAGATAATCTCCGGTCGCTTTGGTGAGTACGAAGTTTGAAATTCATTCGTGCACTTGGCGCCGCCATGATGATGCTCTGCAGTATTTTTATATCCATTCATATCCTGAGACAAACATTGGCATACGCGTTTAAAAAGTGTGCGCGGATTTCTAATGGAAACTCGCTCTGTATATCTACACAAATGGCACGCACGAGGAAGCGGCAATCCGAATCGCCGATAAAACTCTAGCTCGCGATCAAGAATGCGATATGTTTTTTTACACACTAAACACTGAATTAATTCCTTCGTGATTGTGTCCGGTACGTCTTTTATGTGATCCGGAAGAGCATCTGCTTTGAGCGTACTTTCGTATTCCTTTGGATCAGATTCCCGCCAAAGATATCCTTCCCGCTCGGCTTCGTTCTTCGTTTTCGGATAATAATCGATTGCCTTCGTTTCATTGTACGCGAGAGGAGAAAATTCCGGAGGAAAAAACTCGCCATACTTATATATCCTTCCCTGTTTGTCGGCGTAGGGCATGGCGCTCATGTGTTCAATAATTTTCTTTCGAAGCTTTTCATATTCATCTTTGCTATATTGCCTATTTAAAATGCAATACTGTTTATTGCGCAAGCCAACGCATCCGAATAAATCCGCTGATGAATGACATCCTAAACAATATTCACTATCACGTACCGCGGGCCAACAATCGAAAGAAAATTTCAGATTTCTACACCCATCGCCACATGATATCGCTTCGTACATAAACTCCACATTTTCTCCCCAATTGGTGTAGTCGTATGCCTCTTTCGTGCCGGGACCTAGATTTTCTGAGTAGCGAATGTTTTCAGAT
>JBBTVP010000057.1:0-4801 GCA_038063175.1 Patescibacteria group bacterium | reverse complement strand
TCATATACATAGTCCCCTGTTACATCATTGTTATGCACTCCGTGATAGTACTTATGGGGTAGCTGAAGATACAAATCCTCAACTTTCTTTTTGAATGTCTGTATTGATTCGAATGATCCGAAATTTAATTCCTGAATTTTTTTCTCGTACTCTTCTTTTGTGTATTGAACATTTAAAATGCAATATTTTTTATGCCGAAGATTTACACACCCAAAACAATCATGGCAATCATTACAATCGCGAGAAAACCATACATTTCGGCAATCTTCGACATCTGAAGAAAAAAATACTTGATAGTCATTACCTCCTTGATAAATTTCATAGCATGACTCTGACTGCACTCCGGCGTAGACGTCCATACTATTTTTTTGACCTATCATCCCAATGCAATACAAACAATCTTCGGAGGAATTAGCATTAAATGTGAGGTAACAATTTTTCAAATACGATGCCTGATTGCAATAATCACTATTCACCATTCCGCGAATAGATCTACTTGGCCACGGCACCGCTTCATTCAGTTCTTTGAGTTGCTCTAAAAAAGGCCTCGAAAAATCTATCTCTTTTCCATATTGCATGGGATCCCACGCATCACCCCACCAATAGTCGTGGTCGTATATTTTGACATTCGCCGCTTCTGGATACGTGGAAAAGACTTCTTTCCTCGTTCGAGCATCGCGCTTCTTAAAAATAAAATGTTCGTTCCAAAATGAAAGTCTCCTAGTTGCCCGACAATCCGGGCACCATGTGGGTGGCGGCACTTTCATCTTTTCATAGAACTGAAAATCTTCGGGTTCGATGGCGAACGGCTGCTTGCAGCTCTGGCAGTTGCGAGTCTCAGAATTCATATTAGGCTACTTCTTCGTAGAAGCATGGGTGGCAGTAGATAATTTCCGAACTTTCTTTACCGTGACTCGTTTCGAATTCATTTGTGCATGGAGATTCTCCGTGAGAATGTTTTGTGGCATTTTGGTATATCCCATTCCCAGATCCACCGCCCTTACATTCGCATGCGCGGTGATATAAAAACGCTTTTGCCCGCTGAGAAATTCGCTCGTTGTGCCTGCAATCAATGCACTGCCGCGGAATGGGAAGTTTCTCTTGGCGAAGGAACGCTAATTCCATATCAATAATCCGATACGCTTTTTTGCACTGAATACATTCAAGAATTTCCTTTGTGATCGAATCCGGCACATCCTCAATCGCATCGGGAATATTTTCGGGTTTTATTGTAGTTTTATAATCGGAAGCTGGTTGCTCATACCACCCGTACCCCTCCTGAAGGGTTTGTTCTTTCGTGAGGGGAAAATGCTCCTGCGCTAACGAAACATTGTATTCGAACGCCGAAAGTTCTGCTGGGAAAAATTCTCCGTACTTATATACCCGTCCTTTCTTATCTACATACGGCGCGGTATTCATGTGCTCGATAATCTTTTTTCGCAACACATAGTACTCCGCTTCTGAATACTGTTTATTGAAAATACAGAATTTTTTATTCTTTAAACCGACGCATCCGAAACAATTAGAGACTCCTCGGCAATCCATACAGTATTCAGAATCGATAACTTCAGACCAGGAAGATTTCAAGAAATGCGAATTAGAAATTCCGAGTCCCGATTGGCAATTCTCGTAGGCAAGAATATTGCTGTGTCCCCAAATGGTAATATCGTGCGAATCTTCCGATCCGGGGACCTGTAGGTACTGCACATACTTCAAATCTTTACCTCCATTCACGAGATATCCGTAATGCACATTTTTTGACTCGCTTACGTATTCCCCTGTCACATCGTTGTTTAAAATTCCATTTAGGTATGCCACGGGGAACTTAAGGGCGAACGCATATGCTTCCGTTTTTGCCTTCTGAAGCCCTGACCAGGTATTCAATTTCATTGCTTTGATCTTTTCCTCATATTCCTGCCTCGCATACTGCTTGTTGAAAATGCAATAACTTTTCTTTCGCATATTCACGCATCCGAACGAATTCGTCATTCCCGAGCATCCGAAAAGAAACCAGCTCGAAGCATTTTCCATTCCACGAGTCGAAAAATGGGTTTGATAGGAATTTTTGAGCCAAAAAGATCCATAACATCGCTCACACTTTGTAATATGTGATCCATCGAAACAAAACTTGCACTCATCCATAGCATTCCCGTAAGCAGAATCCTCTGCTCCGGAGGTATTACACACCAGGTAGTTATTCTTCCCCCATCCACTACAGATCACAAAATCGGAGTTTACATTGTCTTCGGTGTGCGGCCCGTTCACCGGAACTTTTTTCCAAAGATTAGTAATCTGGGTGAAAAATGGACGAGAAAAATCATAATCCACGCCATAATCTAATCCATCCCAATCATCCGCTCGCCATTCTTTCTCATCGTAGACGGTCATCCCGGCGTAGGGAGGATATATTGAAATAATCTTTTTCCCGCTTTTTGCGCTCGTGTTCCAGAATGGCTTTCGCTCATTTCGCCATGCAAGCCTTCGCTGAAAGCGGCATTTCCAACAAAACGTAGGGGGCGGAACTTTTATTTTTTCGTAGAACGCAAAATCGTCGGGTTCGATGACGAACGAGGTTTTACAATTTTGGCAGACTCGCACTGAGTCCGTCGAAGTGTTGCGCGTTTCTTCCATGTGGCTTGTCACTTTTTACTTGTTACTCGTCATACAACTTCAGCTTGATAACATTGTTCGCAATAAATCTTTTCGGGCCGATCTGACGAATAAGGAGTTTCAAATTCGTTGAGGCATTTCTCGTTCCCATGGAAATGGGAACTTTGCCTACAAACACAACTCCGATGCCAGAGCTTACGAGGAGCACGCAGTGCAATACGGGCAAGATCGCGGCAAGCGTAACAATGCCGTGGAATTGGAATTTTTTCTCGGCGGTAAAATTCCAATTCGGGTTGCACGATATTGTAATTGCGACTGCACGTTTCACACTTGAGAACTTGCTTCAACATATCATCTGATATTTGTGCAATATCATCAGGAATTTGCTCCGGTAAAAGTGTCTCTTTACCAAACGTGCCGGGCGTATTATCTTCCCACTTCCATCCCCTTGTCACAACCTCCTCTTTAGTCAGCTTCTCTTTAAAAAGCCAGTTGTGCGATTCGTTATAACCGAAAGGCGAAAGCGTAATCGGAAAAAATTCACCGTATTCGCCAGCTGATTTCATATGACTGATTATCTTCTCTTTTATCGCCTTGAACTCCTCAGGAGAGTATTTCTTATTGAGAATCATATACTCGCCTTTTTTGAGGCCGATGCATCCAAACAGATTCTGCGAATTAAAACAATTATCGCAGTACTCTAAGTGAGAAACGTCGTAAGTGAGATTGCAGAATTTAGAATTGTAACTTCTGATTTGAGCTGAACATTCATAGAGCAACTCAATGTGGTCTGCGCAACGATAGCTGTCCATCGTGTCTTTAACGGCATTCTCTACGTTTGCGACATACTTAACGTCTTCGCAGTCGGCAACATCGAACGCATGCAGTGTATTTTTTGAATCAAAAATATAGCTGCCTGTGACATTCGTGGAATGTTCAACTACGGCGTATTTGTAAACTGCGTGTCCTTGTAAAAGTTCGACGAATTGCGCGTACAACTTCTCTCTCGCCGCATGTGATCCAAGCTTAAATTCCTTAATCTTCGCCTGATACTCCTCTTTGGAGTACTGCTTATTTAAAAAACAGTTGCTCTTATTGCGAAGATTCACTGACAGGAAACAATCTGTACATCCCCGCAAGTCGTAACAGTAGAAGCAATTCGAACAGAAATTGCATAAAATGCAGTATTGGCATTGGTAACTGTTGTCGACGTTAATGCATTGATAGCAGCGTTCGCTTTTCGTAATTACCGCCATACAATCCATTGAATCGCGCGACTCAAAAATAAAATCGCTATACATCACGTTTTCGCATCGCATAGCCGATGAGCACATAAAACAGTCTTTATTATCAGAAGAGTGGTTCGTGTATTCAGACCGGACACTGTTTTTTCCCATCATAGCAATACGAGGAACAACCGCTTGCAGTTCTTGGAATTGCTCAAAAAACGGCCGCTTAAAATCGTAATCCCGCCCATAACTACCCGAATCCCATCCATCTCCCCACCAGCATGACGGACAATAGACTTTAAATTGCTTACTCGCCGAATACATTGTGACTATGCTTTTACCACACAAATCGCAGTTGCGACGGTAAAGGTTGCGATCATTACGCCACGCATAGCGTCTCTGTTGTCGACAATCCGGGCACCACGTGGGCGCCGGTACTTTCATCTTTTCGTAGAACTGAAAGTCTTCGGATTCTATGACGAAATCTTGCTTACAGTTCTGGCAATTCTTTTTTTCAGCTTCCATAGACCTGTTTTACATTACTTCGGCTTGATAGCATTTCTCGCAATAAATAATCTCCGGTCGCCCCGGTTCGTAGGAAGTTTCAAATTCATTCAAACAGTGATCATCTCCATGAAAATGATTGACTGCGTTTGTGTATTTTTCATTAGTTTTTAGCTGTAAGTCACTTGTCTTACCCGCGCAATGGCATTTTGACTCCCAAAGTTTCGGAGGGTTTACAAATTCGAATCGCTTCTTGAACCGGCACTCAACGCACCGCTGTGGGAGTGGCAGTGGAATGCGCCGATAAAAATCAAGCTCCATTTGGATGATACGGTACGCCCTTCCACAATCAGTGCACTTAATAATCTCTTTTAAAACATCGTCTTTGACGTCTTTGGTGTCGTCCGGCAAATTCTTCGCATCAAGCGTTGTCTCATATTCCTTCCGATCTGGTTCGC
>JBBTVP010000056.1:0-2275 GCA_038063175.1 Patescibacteria group bacterium | reverse complement strand
CAAGAGACTCGATCCTCCATAACTCAAGAACGGAAACGTTACCCCAACGACCGGAAGAAGCGCGAGGTTCGATCCGATATTCAACACAAATTCAGTCAGAAAAAGAATTGCGGTGCCAAGACAGATGAATTGCGAGAAGCTATCAGTTGTCCGAAGCCCCACCCGCACGATTCTGAATATGAGAAATAAAAATGCTCCGAGTACCACTGCTCCCCCGAAAAGCCCCCACTCTTCGACGAACGCGGCAAAAATAAAATCGTTTGTGGGTTCTGGCAAAAATCCGAGTTGGGTCTGTGTCCCCTGTCCAAAACCTTTACCAAAAAAACCAGCGGAACCGATCGCAATCTGCGCCTGAATCACGCTGTAGTTCACCCCGAGAGGATCGTATGTCGGATCAAGGAATCCAAGAATTCTTTCTTTCTGATAAGGTTCGAGAAAAAATTGCCACGAGAGCATTCCGAAAATGGCAACCACAATCATACCTACTGCAAGGTGCCGCCATCGGATTCCGGAAACAAGGAGAAATCCTCCCCAGAGAATAAGGATCACCAGGGCTGAACCCCAGTCCGGTTGTGCAAGAATCACAAGCGCGGGAACAAGAAAATATACGAAGCTTACAAAAAGATTCCGCACGTGTCCGATCGAAACGTGCCTGCGCGCGAAGAACACCGACGAGAGGATGATCAGGGCAACTTTCATAAGTTCCGATGGCTGAAAACGAAAAGATCCCAGTGCAAGCCAGCTTCGCGATTCATGGATGATCGGTGCAAAGAAAAGCGTGGAGACAAGGAGTACGAATGCTCCCGTATAAATTGAAAGTATCATCCACCGATAGTTCGCGACTGCCCGAAAATCAATCCGTGACGCGAGAAATATGATAGTGAACGCAAGCGTAAACCAAATTGTCTGGACGATCGCAAGCCGCGAAGAAATACTCGTGATCGAAAGCATGCTCGCGGTTGCGAGAACCCCGATTGCCGCCATAAGAAACCAGTCGTACCGGGCTAACATTCGTGCTGCCATAGATACGAAACCTTACCTTATTTACGGCGCGCCTCAAAGGAAATGCGCACCGAATCTCGGGAAATCGACGGAAGAGAAATTCCCGGAACCACTACCTTGAAAAAACGCTCTTCTCCGGCATCTAACGAGTCGATAACGGTCCGCGCAGCTCCCATGGTTCCCCCCGTAGAACCGGTGACTGCAATATGCACCACAACTTCCCCAAGTTCGAACGGGCTTTCGTTCGATGCGAATCCGGAAATCACCGCCTCGCGGTCTTCGCTCCGAAGTTCGATTTCGATCTCACGCTCGACGATGTGGGGTCGCACGAACACTTCCGCGGGATGCCAGAAAGGATTCGTGGTTTCTACTTTCGCCCTCGTGAATGCCGCGGGCGCCGCAACATCAGACTGCACTATAAATTTCACTTCTCCGGGATATATAAACGATTGGCGTGTCGTGGTTGCAATCGGCCCTCCGGTCCCTATAAACACAATTGAGTAACTAAAAGGATCGGCGCCGAAACGCACGTTTGAATTTCTGAATTCAATCATCGCGGAAATTCTTCCTCCGCCGGTATCAAAGGTGACGATGCGTGGCGATTCAATCGGTTTTAAATCTTTAATTTCGCAGGAAACACAACTCCCCCCACAGTCAACGCCAGTTTCGTTCCCACTCTTTCTCCCGTCGAAACAGCTCGCACCTCCCCGTATCCCAAGAAATCCAAGCCAGGCGATACCGGCTATGACCGCAAGAAAAAGCGTTCCATATATGAATTGTTTGAGGAATCGTGACTGCATTGCGCTTTCAGTATATGTTTTTTAGAACTAAAATGTAACCCTTTGATGCCACCGGGTTTTGTGTGGTGAAAAACTCCGCGACTCGGAACCTCCGGCGAACCCTCACTTTCCCTAGCCCCAAAGGGCTAAGTATCATCGGGCTCGGACGCTTTCACTTCTCTGTTCGGAATGGGAAGAGGTGGGTCACGTCCGGGTGAATCACCGGAAGATCTGAATCGCGGAGCTTTCTTGGACTTTCTGCTTTTCGCTACGAGCAATGTATGTAGTTTCGCCTCGCCCCCTTTGGGGGCGGGTCGCACGGCTATTAGTACGCCTCGGCTAAAACCGTTACCGGCCTTACACCTAGCGCCTATCAACGTGGTAGTCTTCCACGAACCGTTGCTCTGAGTCTTGCGACCCAGAACTGGCACCTTATCTTGGGGTAGGCTTCGTGCTTAGATGCTTTCAGCGCTTATCCCTTCCGTACATAGCTA
>JBBTVP010000055.1:0-21119 GCA_038063175.1 Patescibacteria group bacterium | reverse complement strand
CCGTCCGACGAAAGGGGATCGGCACATTCGCGACAGGGCTTATCGTCTTTCTCGCGGTTTACCTTGGATTCCTTTTCATGACTTCCCACCAGTATCGATTCCTTATTCCCGCAACGCTCGTGCTCCCGCCGATTCTCGCACTTCTTTTTGATCGGATTCTTGATTGGATCGGGGAAGCTCGCGCTACGTTCTACCGACGGACGATTGGCTTTCTCGTAATTCTCGCGAACGTCGCAGTATTTCTTTTCTTCATCGCAAATATCCACTATTTCGAGGTGAAGTTTCGCTACGTTACCGGCTATTACAATCAAGCCGAATATATCTTAGAAATCGGGGGGCAGTAATCCACATTTGATTTTTTTCGAAGGTCTCGGTACTCTTTTTTTGTCCGGCTTTGGACTCCCACACCTCAACTTAGGGCAAGAACGATGACGAGAGAAGCGAGATCGTCCCGATCGACAGGAACCAGGCATGTTCCGGGATATGGTGACTACTACGCCGAAACGAAGTGGTGTCCCCATTGCAACAGGTATACTCGGTACCTCAACAGTGATTGCGAGAGTTACTGCGCGCACTGCAGGAATGCGGTGCAACTGTTTTCTCTGGAGGACAGGACCGAGTTCCAGCGTACGCTTAAGACGCAGCGCGCGAGCAACCGACGGCCTCCGCAGAACAAACGGTCGCGCAGGCGCTCCTAGGAGGGATGGGCATTAACTAGACCATTTCTCACACCTGCCCACTCGGTCAAAACCGGGTGGGCAGAAATTTTGCGGGATTGACCGCCCCCAGCCACAAGTTCCGGGCTTTTCAGTCCGGAGAATCGGCGGACCGGAGCACCGCTATGAAGGTTTATAGCGGTACGGAGGAAATGTTTTTATCACGAACAAAACCCAAGCCGCGGGCTTTAAGCCCGCGGTTGTTGACTTCTTTGCAATAATTTGATATACAGTAAATAGTTTCTTTTGCCCTACGTAGTTCCGGTGGTGCAAAGGAATTTCCAAATGTCCGGAACTTTCTCTGAAAGGAGAAAAGCGGTGAAGTTCAGCAAGGCAGCCATGGCTGTTCTCTTCTTCATCTTCGCCGGAGCGGCGGGCTACTGCCTTGCTGCTCGGGCCGCGACCTTCAACCCGGTGGTCGTGGTGGCTGGCACGGGGATCATCACGGTCTCGTCGCCCACAAAGACGGCGGATGACTCGATCAGTGTCAGCTACAAGGACAAGGAAGGCAACAACCAATCCGTGACCGCCTCGACAGGCGAGAGCGGGTCGGCCAACACTGGCGACGATTTGTCGAAGGACATGTCGGCCGAGGACAAGGCGATCCGCTACAAGAAGGCGCTCGACGAGTCCGCGCTCGTGACCGAGCACGGTGGAACCGTAACCGCGAATGGTTCCGCGGTTACGATTTACGTTCCTGGCGGGAGCGTGAAGTCCATCAGCTTCGCCAACAACACGAAGCAGAAGGATCTCGAAGGCGACGTGCATGGCAGCATGCCAAGCATTGGGGGTACTGGGATGGAACTCATTGCGACTCCCTACACGAAGATCGGGCGCATGACGCTTACCGGGTTTGCGTCCGGAGTCGATGATGACGGCATGCCGTCGATGCTGAAGATCGGTACCGATCGCGGTACTGTTCTCATCGCGCCGCAAGCCGGGCAGAGCGCCGGCTCAATCGCGTGGATGCTTGTTTCCCAGTTGCGGTCGCAATACCGCATTCAGACGATGTGCCCCGCACCTGGCGTCGTGGATGTCTATCTTCACCAAGGTGTTGACGGCGGCCTCAAGTGGGGCACGAGCGACACTGGTGTGGACCAGACGGCCGGAGTCGAGGTGCCCTGACGGAGCACGATCGATGTCAGACCGGCAGATACTCTTCGGAGTATCTGCCGGTTTTTTCGTTTAGGGCGGTCAGATTCGTACACTTGCGGCCTAGACGTGTGAAAACGTCTGGGCCGCTTTTTGTTTATAGGGTTTTTATCTATTTCTATAACTTATCCCCAGTTGCTTCGTGTGAGAAGGTGGCATACAATGGTTGGGAAGTGGGGAAATGTGGATAACTATGGGGATAAGTACCGAATCTGGGGATAAGTGATAGCCACTAGCCAATAGCGACTAGCTATTAGAGAGGAATCCGTCCTAGTGGCCAGTGGCTAGATACTAGTGGCTGACCAAGATGTTCATCGGAGAATACACACACAGCATCGATCAAAAGGGCCGGATGGCGATTCCCGCCAAGTTCCGCAAGGACTTAGGCGTGGGTGCAATCGTCACGCGAGGTCTTGATCGGTGCCTTTTTGTTTTTTCGAAATCTGAATGGGAAACGCTTGCGAAGAAACTCGTGGCGCTCCCGCTTGCGCAGGCAAATTCCCGTGCCTTCATCCGGCTCATGCTCTCGGGCGCCGCCGAAGGAGATATTGATCAGCAGGGGAGAATTCTTATTCCGGATTATCTCCGGACATATGCGGATTTAAAAAAGCAGGTAGTCGTGACCGGGCTCTACAACCGCGTTGAGGTGTGGGACACCACGGCGTGGAGGGATTACAAAGCGAAAACTGAATCCGCGTCTGATGAAATTGCAGAAAAGATGGGGGAGCTGGGCATTTAATTTCCAATTAACAATTTTTAATTTTCAATGAATTTCCAATGACTAATTTCAGAAGACAGGTTGACTAGAAATTAGAAATTGGGAATTAGGTATTGATGACACATATCCCTGTTCTTTTACACGAAGTGGTGAACGTGCTCGATCCGAAAACGGGAGAGTGTTTTGTTGACGGAACGCTGGGTGGTGGAGGATACGCCGCAGAAATCCTGAATCGTTTTGGCGGCTCCGGAAAATTTCTCGGTATCGACTGGGATTCGAGGATGTTAAGAGATGCACAAGAGCGAATTTCAGGAATTGCGGGACCGGGGGTGGAGCTTGCGCTCGAAGTGGGCAATTACGCCGACCTCCTCGATATCCTCGGAGAAAAAGGATTTGGCCGCGCGGACGGCATCGTCCTCGATCTCGGATTTTCTTCGGATCATGTCGGTGTCTCCGGAAGGGGATTTAGCTTCATGAGGGATGAGCCGCTCCTCATGACATATTCGGATGATGCAACGCCTGTCAAAGAACTTATCCGGGGTATGGACGAATCGGAACTCCGGGGAATCATTCGGGCATTCGGGGAAGAGCGATACGCGGGTCGGATCGCCCGCGCGATTAAGGAACGGCTCCGCCGGGGAAAGATCGAGATGAGCGGTGAACTTACCGAAATCATCGTGAAGGCACTTCCTCGGCAATACGAACGAGGAAGGATTCACCCCGCGACCAGAACGTTCCAGGCGCTTCGTATCTTTGCGAATCGAGAACTTGAAAATCTCGAGCAGTTCATCGAAACGCTTCCGGAGATCGTGGCACCCGGTGGCAGGGTCGCGATCGTATCATTCCACTCGCTCGAGGATAGGATTGTAAAGCATGGATTTCGGGGAATCGTGAGCGAAGGGCTCGCAACGCTCATCACAAAAAAACCGATCACCCCGACCCTCTCTGAAATTGCGGAAAATCCTCGGGCTCGATCCGCAAAACTTCGCGCCATTTCATTTTTACCAAAAACGAATTAATTCATGACCATTCTTGAACCAAAGAGAACTAAATTCAAACTGCAGCTGAAACTCATGATAGGAGTCGCGCTTTTTGTACTTGTCGGTGTTTCTGTATTTGCGGTAGTGACCTATACAAAGACGGTAGGGTTGCGGCACCAGGTTTCCCGTCTTGAAAAGGACCTTTCAAAACTTGAAGCGAAAAATGCAGATCTCAAAAATCAACTCTATTCGGCGCTCTCACCTGACCGGCTACAGGCCATGGCGAAGGAGTTAGGATTTCTTGCGGAAAAGCGGCCGAAATACCTGGAAACCACTGTAGAGACACTCGCGACCCAGCTATGAGATTCCGGTTTCTATTAGTGAGCGTCGGATCAACTCTCGCATTCAGTGCGCTTATCGCGAATCTCTATAATCTTCAGATTGACGACGGGACCAGATACGCCGCGAAAGCGGCTTCCCAGGATCGAGAACGGGGGCTCCTCGAAGCGAAGCGGGGAGCGATCTATTTTACTGACCGGAACGGGAACCGGATCCCGGCAGTCATGAATCGGGATTATCCAGTGGTGTTCGCCGTTCCGAAAGAGATAGAAGATCCGGATGCCGCTGCGCAAATTATTTCCAAAATTCTTGGGCTGGAGTTTATTGAGGTCAAACAAAAACTATCGAAGCACGGTGATTCCTATGAATTGCTTGCCTTAAAAGTTGCGGATATAACCGCAAAGGAAGTGCGTGATGCAAACATAAGCGGCATTTATGTAACGGAAGAAAATTTCCGATTCTACCCATTCCAGAGTCTCGCGGCACACGTACTTGGTTTTATGAGTCCGAGCGCCGATGATGAACACCCCAAGGGCCGCTATGGGATTGAACTTGCGTTCGACAACGAACTCTCCGGCATCTCTGGGATCGCGGACGGAGACCGAACCGTTGCGCCGAAGCACGGTGAGGATATTTTTTTAACCATTGATCGGAATATTCAGGCGCACGCCGAGGATATTCTTGCGAAGCTTGTGGAAGACCATGGCGCTTCGGGAGGAACGGTGATTATCGAAAACCCGAAGACGGGCGCCATCCTTACGCTTGCGAACGCCCCCACATTCGATCCGAACCACTACGGTGATGCTCCGGTTGCGTATTTTCTCAATCCTGCGGTGCAGGCGATTTATGAACCTGGTTCAGTGATGAAAACCATCACGATGGCTGCGGGCATCGATTCCGGAAAGATCACACCGAACACTACGTATGTAGATACCGGATCGGTGACTTTGAATGGGAAAAAGATTTCAAATGCCGAAGGGAAGGTATATGGAAAGATTACGATGAAAGAAGTAATCGAACACTCGGTAAACACGGGGGCCGCATTTGCCGCAAAGCAGATCGGCTCGGATCTTTTCTATGAATACCTCGAGGCGTTTGGATTCAGCCGCGTAACTCGGATTGGTCTCCCTGGAGAGGTGCGGGGGCAGCTCGCGAGTCTCGATGAACGCCGGAGAGAAGTATCGCTTGCGACCGCATCTTTTGGTCAGGGGATTGCGGTCACTCCCTTGCAGCTCATTGCCGCGATTGGCGCACTCGCGAACGACGGAATACTCATGCGCCCACGGATTATCGCGAGTGATCCAGAAGAAAAAGTCGGGCGTCCAGTAAGCCCGGAGGCAGCTCACGAAGTGGTGCAAATGATGGTGAATGCGGTGGATAAGGCGAAGGTCGCCGCGATTCCGAGCTACACCGTTGCCGGAAAAACAGGAACTGCCCAGGTTCCCGATTTCAAGCGCGGAGGATACACCGGAGCATTTATCCATACCTATGTGGGATTCGCGCCTGCGAGCGCGCCGCGGTTCATTATTCTCGTGAAACTCGACAAGCCCACCAATGCTCCGCTCGCCGCGCAGACGGTGGTTCCGGCATTTCGCGAACTTGCCCAGTTCCTTTTGAATTACTATGCGATTCCGCCTGACAACCTTCCCTCGCACGAGCAAAATCCATGAGCAAATTTTTAAAGAACCAGCTCATGCGCGCGCTCCGGGTGATCGCGTCCTTCACATTGCGCAAGTTCAAACCAGGCGTGATAGGAGTGACCGGGAGTGTAGGGAAAACTTCTACGAAAGAGGCAATCGGAGTGGTGCTCCGCCGCCTCCGGAGAGTTCGGGTTTCCCAGGGAAGTTTAAACAGCGAAGTTGGTCTTCCACTCGCGATTATAGGAGATTGGTCGGCAAAGGATCTCGAACTGGTGGGTAAAAATACTCCCGCGAGAACGAAGCGGATTCGGAAGGCATTTTTCTGGACAAAGGTACTTATGCGCGGTTCTTATCAGCTTGTCTTTACTCCTCAAGGGAAGTATCCCGAGCTTCTCGTGCTCGAGTACGGTGCAGACCGGCCGAACGACATCCGGTATCTTATGGAAATTGCACGTCCCCAGATTGCGGTGGTAACCGCGGTAGGAAAGGTGCCGGTGCATGTGGAATTTTATCCGAATGTCGAGGCGGTTGCCCGGGAAAAAGCGCGGCTGCCCGAAGGTCTTCCCACAAACGGATTCGCAGTGCTTTCTGCGGACGATGAAGTGGTTGCTGCCATGCGGGAGCGGACGCGTGCGCACGTGCTCACGTTTGGATTTAGCGACAAAGCAGAAGTCCGGGTTACCAATTTTGAGCATCGGATTCACGAGGGGAAACCGATCGGCATTTCTTTCAAACTTGAATATGGCGGGAGTTTTGTGCCAGTGAGGATAGACGGAAGCCTTGGTCGCGCGGTCGCATCTGCGGCGGCGGCAGCTGCGGCAATCGGCATTGTATTTGGCATGCATCTGGTGCGTATCGCGGAAGCGCTCGCATATTTTGAACCGCCGCGAAGAAGGATGCGGCTTGTTTCCGCAATCCGAGGCGCGTACCTTATCGATGATTCCTATAATGCGTCACCGCTTTCCATGCACGTGGCGATAGAAACGGTACGCCAACTTCCCGCAACCCGGAAGATTGCGGTCTTAGGCGATATGCTCGAGATTGGGGAATATGCGACTGGGGAACATGAATCGGTTGGTAGAGAAGCCGCGAAAGTATTCGATGTGATCATAACCGTAGGGTCACGCGCGAAATTCATTGCGGACGGCGCGCGCGAGCGGGGTATGGTGAAGCGAAATGTGCTCTCGTTCGAAACAAAGGATGAAGCCGCGGATGAACTGAAGGGCTTGATTCGGAGAGGCGATCTGGTATTAATAAAGGCGTCCCACGCCATGCGGCTCGATCGGGTCGTAGATGGGCTTCGGCAACTGCCGGAGCAAAACAGCGTAGACTAGTGTTTGTTATTTGTAAGCTCCTATCGTCTCCGCCGGAGGCGGACAGATAGCCCCTCCTGAGGAGGGCAAGCTGGTCTAGTTTATCCTCCTCCGGAGGAGACGCGGATCCATGTATTTTCTCTATATTCTAAAAAGTGAAGCAAAGAATTGGCACTACATTGGAATAACGAAAAATATTGCAAAGCGGGTTGCGAAACATAATGCGGGTGGCGTAAGATCAACCAAGCCCCACCGACCTCTTTTGTTGATATATCAGGAAACATTTCCCAATCTAATTTCTGCAAGAGCGAGGGAAATATTTTTGAAAAATACCGCAAAAGCAAGGAATGAACTTTTCGAAAGATTACAGAAGCTCCTATCGTCTAGACTGGTCTAGGACGCGGCCCTCTCACGGCTGAAACTCGGGTTCAAATCCCGATGGGAGCACTAAACTGTTAACTGGGGATAATGCGCGCTTCATAAATCTTGTATACTAGCAATGTGATACCCAGGCGCATGACAAAGCGTTTACTATTTCTTCTCGGGGGTTTTATTTTTATTGGAGTTCTTTTCGCTCTTGTTCAAAATGGGAAAAACCCCAAAGATTTTTTGGGACAGGTAGGTGGTCCGACGGCGACCATCGTTGCAACTAATAGTGCTACCGGAGAAGCGGGCAACAGCGTTGCAAAAGGTGTTTCCATTGGTACTTTCTTGATTACTTTGACTGGACATACGGTTCCGACCACCGTGAATCTCACAATTAGCGGAACCGCAACCAATGGTACTGACTATCAAACGATCTCGACGGCTTATCTTCTTCCGGCACCGGTCAATGCCTACACGTATGCAACTTCGACTTTTTCTATAGTTCCGATTCCTGATTTGCCTGACGAAGGTAACGAGGACGTGGTGGTAGCCATCGCTCCTGGAACTGGTTACTCGGGCCAGAGTAGCGATTCGGTGACTATTTACGATCCTCCTACGATTTCGGTAAATGTATCGAGTGCTACGGCAGGAGAAACGGGAGTGGGTAATGGAGCATTCAGAATTCAAAGAGACGAAAACCCTGGATGTACGATTGAGAAATGTAGTTTTCCTGTCAAATTCACTATTGGTGGAAGTGCTACGAACGGTTTGGATTATATTACTATCCCGTATGCACAGGTTATGCCAGAGCGAGGGAACGGTTACACGGCTCCCACTGTCACGATCGATGCGGTCGTAAAAGCATTCGAAGATGACACCCTTGTTGAAGGATCAGAATCGGTCACTCTTCAGCTTACTCAAAACCCGGGGTATAGAATTGGAACCCCGAATATTTTTTCGATTACTATCAATGATAATGACCCGGGTGGATCGCCACCCCCGGCACCGCCGCTTACCGGAGCGGACATTTGTTCGAACTACAACAGTGGGGACGTGAATAAACCGGGAAATTATCCGTCCTATTCTTCACTGCTTCAACAACCGTGGACGTGGAGGCGGCCGCTGAACCCCGCAACCGATCTTGATGTCGGCGGGCCGAATGCCGATTACACGTCAGTCGTTACTGCTTTTGCAAATGCGCAGAGTGGACAGACGATCGTGGTGCATGCCTTGACTGGCGGTGAACTTGCTTCTGGTTTTGACTTAAGTAATAGAAATTTCGCGAACGGGAATCCCGTGCACATCTACTTTGTAACGCCGGGTACTACGGTTGGCCCGTTACCTGCGTACACCGACCACCTGTTTGGCATGAACAATGTGTCGAATGTGGTAGTCGATGGTATGAATAACCTCAAAATTAGGGTTGGATCAACCCAACACCCTCGAGCCGTACTTTTCTTAGGGAATGATAGAACTGGACAAGAAACGTATCAGACACTCGTGAATGTAGTAATTAAGAATCTTGAAGTGGATGGCGGATACTACAACGGCGTAGACCGCGGGGCCCAGTGGGGAGTCTTTTCAGAAAATGTAACCAATTTTGCGGCATGCAATTTGTATGTACATAACATTCTCGATGAGCACGGGTTCTATAACCACTGGACCGATCAGCATTTTGAAGCGGTTGAAAATACCGTGGATATTACGGGAAGAACCTGCATCCAGACGCGTGCGGACGGAGTAATGTCTCCAAACCAACGGATTATCTATGCAAATAATGATTGCAGTAACTCCTGCGATGCTTCCTCTCTCACCGCGGACGATGCGAGCGGTCTCTGGTGGATCCATGGCAATAGGGTCTCGAAGAGCGTGGGCGCGTTCGCATCCGAAGATTCTGCTCACCAGTGGGCGAACACCGACCATTCCGATGGACACATCTATTTCTACGACAACAAGATCCTTGTGAAGGACACTCCCCAGCATATTTTATGGGGAGAGAATTGGTGTGCGAATTTTAAAAGTCCTGTGGTCACCAACCGGGGAGGGACTCACCTGCATTTCGCAAACAACGTCTTCCTTTCCCTTACTGGGAATAACAACATTTTTGCCCGGGAGTGGATCGCACAAAACACCAACTACGGCCCGAATTCTCTCGCAACCGTATTCGATGAATCGAATAACAATATTTTCGGCCTTGGGCAGCCTGGTATTCCTCCAAACAGTAATGCGCAATTCGCGAACTGGGGTTACCCGCCTACGAGCGGAACCGGAGTCGGCAATAACCAAAGTCTCACTGTTAATCAGTGGATAACTCCAATGCCAAACATTGGGAAGCCGGCGTTCGATACGAATAGTCAGTTCGTCTATGGCGCTCAGAATGTACAGGCACTGGCAAATCAATATTTCGGACCGCCTATCTTGTGTGGTTCGAGCGCTCCCACATGCAATGGGTCGTGTGGTTCAGGACTCATTTGCCAAACATCTGGTGCAACATGTGCCTGCGTTCCTCTACCACCTCCGCCGCCCCCACCTCCTCCGACCGGGTACGTGAATGTTATTGCTGATGATGCTGATGCCGCGGAAGCGGGTCAAAATCAAGGTAGTTTCAAAATTTCTCGGACGAACACGAGCGGTACGCTTGCGGTGTATTTCACCTTAACTGGTACTGCCGCAAATGGACCCGATTATACGGGGAGTAACGGCCAGCCCATTTCGCTTTCCCGAAATTTTTCCTCCGGTCAAACAGATACGTATGTGTCTATTGTGCCGGTTGATGATACAACCGCAGAACAAACCGAGTCAGTAATTCTCACACTCACCGGTACGAGCGATGTATTGATTGTTCCGGGTACACAGAACAATGCAACTGTTACTATCGCCGACAACGACGGGGGAGTTCCACCGCCACCGCCTCCGGTCTCGGTTTCCGCATCCATGGTTGACAGTTCCGCAGGCGAACCGTCGAATAACGGCACTTTCCGTATCACGCGGACTGGGGCAACCGGTGTTGCGCTCTCTGTGAACGTCACTGTCACCGGCTCTGCTTCGAACAACATCGATTTCCAGGTGATCTCGTCTACCCAAACCATCCCTGGAACTTCTACATTCCTCGATATTCCCGTCACAATCATCGATGACGGGGGAGTCGAAGGATTAGAAAACGTCATCTTAACCGTTTCCCCAGGAAGTGGTTATTCGGTTGGCGCTCCATCGTCCCAGACCATGTCGATTAGCGATAACGATGTACTTCCTTCAGTGACTATGACAGCAGTCGACAGCTCTGTAGGAGAGCCAAACAACCATGGTTTCCTCCGCATCACTCGTTCTCAAGTCTCATCTTCGCCACTCTCGGTCACGATTTCTCTCGCGGGGAGTACGGCGACGAACGGCACTGACTTCCAAACAATTTCGACCGTAAAAACAATTCCCGGAAACAGTGCCTCGCTCGATATCCCCGTGACCGTGATTGACGATGCAGCCGTCGAAGGTTCCGAGACAGTCGCCCTTTCAGTCATTCAGGTGAGCGGCAGCTACACAACTGGCACCCCTGCGTCCCAGGCAATCACGATCACTGACGATGATCCCGTTTCTCCACCGCCTCCACCACCCCCGCCGCTTCCCACGGTCACCGTGAATGTGACGGGCGCTGCTGCGAACGAGACTGGTCCAATATCCGGAGTCATCCGCCTTGTTCGGACTGGCGACACCGCCGCCCCGCTCTCGGTTCAGTTCACCCTCTCGGGTACGGCAATTAACGGTTCTGACTACCAACTAATCACTGGTACCAAGGTGATCGCCGCAGGATTTGCTTCAAACGTGGTTCAGGTGATTCCTATTGATGACGACTTCGTGGAAAACCTCGAAACGGTGATCTTGACTCTCCAGAGCTCGCCGCTTGCCTACACCATTGGTTCTGCAAACTCGGGCACGGTTACAATTCAAAGCAATGATGTTACGGGACCGCCTCCGCCACCGCCGATCCTCGGTGACGCGAATCTGAAGCGGGTAGGCCCTGATGGTACTATTGCGGCTGCTCCTACGGGCACCGAGGCGTGGGTGGATGCAGATGTCCACGACACGCTGAACCCCTCGTATATCCGGAATATCCCCGCAGGGCTTCACACGGCCTATGCAACCGATGTTCCGGGATATGACAAGTTTGCGGGCATCTGTAGCTACCCGATCACCGGTACCCAGTGCAATATAAATACCTTCCCGATCTCGCTCTCGCTCTCGTCCTCGTCCGCGTGCAACGGCATCTCATGCGCGGTCACCATGACGATCTTCAATGGGGAAGTCACAAAAGTGGTATTCAAGTACGTTCCTACATCGGTTCCTCCACCCCCGCCGCCTCAATCAGTGGTTTCTCTCTCTATGCCTGACAGCTCTGTTGGCGAATCCTCTGATCATGGCAGCTTCCGGATTACCGTAGTTCCTGTCTCTGCGCTACCACTTTCGGTTACGATCTCGCTCACCGGGAGCACTGCCACAAACGGATCTGACTTCCAGACGATCGGAACTGTCCAGTCAATTTCCGCGAACACTCCATACCTCGATATCCCGATCACGGTCGTTGATGATTCCCTTATTGAGGGTGCCGAGACGGTAATCCTTACCGTATCTTCCGGATCCGGCTACACGCTTGGGAGTCCAATTTCCCAGGCAATGACTATTTCCGATGACGACACGCTGGCTCCTCCTCCACCTCCACCCATCACTCCACCTCCTCCTCCGCCATCGTGCGGAAGCGCTACTGCCCCGACTTGCCTTGGTACATGCGCGGGAACCCAAACCTGCCAAGCAGTCGGATCGGTATGCAGCTGTGTTGCAACAATCATCGCACCTCCGCCTCCGCCCGGCACTCCGCCCCAGACACCAGGAGGGTTCTCCGCACTTGCCATTTCACCCTCCCAGGTTCGGGTCGCGTGGAAGAATGTTCCCGATCCCTTGCGCAAGGGATACGAGCTCGAGGTTTCAACGAACGGAACCACATACGTCGTCCGCGAATCGCTTCCCTCAAACTACTATTACCGCATGGTTGTTGGTCTTACCCCGGGAACTCCGTATTTCTTCCGTATCCGTGCTTACGGGGTAAGTGTGAAGTCAAATGCTTCGAACGTGGCAGTCGCAACCACACTCCCTGCAAACACAAAACCATTCACTAAGCCCCTTTATCGAGGATTCTCGAATCCCGAGGTTGCACGTCTCCAGGCGGTGCTCGCTGCAAACGGCATTCTCTATCCCCAAGGGCTTGTGACCGGTTACTACGGCATACTCACTGAAACTGCGGTCAGGCGGTTCCAGTCGAAATACGGCATTCCTTCAGTTGGGGTCGTGGGTCCTATCACAAGAGCGAAACTAAACTTCCTTGTGGGAGGAAATGTGAGGCCGTAGGTTTCCACTGCCATGCTTCGTGGTAGGATAGCTGAATGTGCGCGCCCGATGTATTTCGCGATATCTACCTAAGAACCACGGTGCTCCTTGTGGGAGCACTTGGCGCGACTATTGCGATTCTCACCTATCTTTTTCTCGGAAGTACCACGCACCTTGTAGTGCTGTATGGATCCGATACTGAAGGTCTCCGCTTTTTAGGCAATGTGCGGGATGTGTGGGGGATTCTCGGAGTCGGAACGCTTATTGGCGTAATGAATTTTTTGATCGCAAACGCGCTGTATCGTCGTGCCCGCGTACTTTCGTATCTTTTAGCATACGCAACCCTTTTTTTTGCCGTGTTGCTTTTTATCGCGGTCGCTGCTATCATAGCTTCCAACTAATTCGCATTATTATCTTCTCCCATTCGCGCTATTAGTGATTACTTTATGAAATTTGCTGTTATTGAAACCGGTGGCAAACAATACCGCGTGAGCGAGCGAACTCGTCTTAAGGTTGAGCGTTTTCATGGGGAGGCAGGCGGCGAGATTCGTTTTGATAAAGTGCTTCTTGTTGGCGAAGGGGATGATGTGCAAATCGGCACTCCCTATCTTTCCGGCGTTTCAGTTGCGGGCACCGTGATACGAGAGGGGAGAGGCAAGAAAGAAATCGTATTTAAATATCATTCGAAAACACGGCGACGTAAGAAGAAAGGACACCGGCAGTACTTTACGGAGGTAGAGATTGTGAGCATTAAATAGAAAAAAGAAAGACCTCGCGGAAGCGAGGTCTTTCTTTAAGTCGTCAGCGGCGATTTTCAATTGCGCCACCCAACGTATCTTCGTCGGCAAATTCGATTTCACCGCCCGCAGGGAGGCCGCGGCCGAGCCGCGTTACGCGCGAGGCGCTTCCCGTAAGTTCCTTCGCAATGGATTCCGCCTGGAGATCTCCAATCGAGGAAGGATTCAGCGCAAGAATAATCTCCTCGGCTTTTCCAAAACGTTTTACCAAGGAATTTTTGAGGTGCTGGATACGCATCTTTTGGTCAGGCGAGAGAATGCCCGCGCGGCCGATCTCACCGATCACGAGGTAGCGTCCGCGAAATTTTTTAGTTCCCTCCATGGCGATCCGGTCGGTATCGCGCTCGATAATTGCAACGACATTTTGGGCGCGGTCAGAGGTGTTGCAGATGCTGCAGAGATTTTGGGCAGCGTGTGACGTGTGGGGTGTGTAGCGGGCAAAGCATTCGGCGCACGAGGTAAGCGCTCCTAATGACGCAAGAGCTGCCGCGAGCTCGCGGATTTCCGCCTTTCCTTTCCCTGCAATTAAAAAAGCGAGACGGGTCGCTTGGCGTGGTCCGAGAGATGGAAGTTTGGAAAACAGTTCGATAAATCGCTGGATAGGTTCGGGAATCATGGTAAGGGTAGTGGCTGGTGAATAGTAAATAGCGTTGGCTTATTTATGCATTCTGTGGAGTATGTATCTTATCAATCGATTGGAAGCTTGCCTTTTCTTCGTCGAACCGCAATTTTACCGTTCCCAGGGGACCATTCCGGTGTTTCGCAACGATAACTTCTGCCATGCTTTGTTCTTCGGTAGACACACCGGTCAGTTTATCCCGATCTTTTCGGTAGATAAAGATGACGACATCCGCGTCTTGTTCAATAGATCCTGATTCTCGGAGGTCGGAGAGGCGTGGAATTTTAACTTCACGCTGGTCAACCGCACGTGAAAGCTGTGAAACCGCGAGCACCGGCACATTCAATTCACGGGCGAGACCTTTGAGCCCCCGTGAGATCTCGGTGATTTGCTGCACCATGTTGTCAGACGACGTCCTCGGCTGGATGAGCTGGAGATAGTCGATCACGATGAGAGAGAGCCCGTGGTCAACCTGAAGGCGTCTCGCCATAGAACGCATCTGGAGAATATTCGGAGAGGGGGTATCGTCGATGAAAATCGGTGCGCGGGAAAGAGTATCGAGAGAATGCTGGATAAGCTCAAAATCTGTTTCATCGGTAAGGCGTCCGGTGCGCAGCCGCCAGAGCGGCACACTCGCTTCCGCGGAAATCAAACGGTCTACGACTTGCTCTCGAGACATTTCAAGCGAGAAAAAACCGACCGCTTCGTGGAGTTTCACTGCCGCGTGGCGGGCGATATCCAAGGCGAGGGAAGTTTTTCCGAGCGATGGACGTGCGCCCAAAATAACGAGGTCGGACTTTTGAAGCCCGGAGAGGATGTTATCGAGCCCGGGGAACCCCGTGGGTACTCCGCGGAGCGCACCTTCGCCGCGGTGCAGTTTCTCGATCCGGTCGTAGGCCGCCTGAAGTTCTTCCTTCACCGCAACGAATCGTTGGGTGGTTGATCGCTGGGAAATCGCAAATATCCGCTGTTCGATCGCATCGAGCACGTGGTCAATATCTTCATCTGGCCTGAACGCGGATTCGGTGATTTCGGCGCCGGCACTCACAAGGTCGCGGAGGATTTTTTTCTCTCGGACAATCTTCGCATAGTGGTTTATGTGGGAGGCAGTCGGAACCGCATTCACGAGTTCGGTTAAATAGGTGGAGCCGCCGATTTCGGTCAGGAGCTCCATCTCTTTTAGTTTTGTGGTAATCGAGAGGATATCGATCGGCTGGTGCGATTCGTAGAGCTTTATGATCGCCTCATAGATTTTTCCGTGCGCCGGCTTATAGAAATCTTCCGCGGTCAGGTTATCGACAATCTTCACAATCGAATCCTTGTCGATCATGAGTGCGCCGAGCACCGACTCTTCGGCTTCTAAATTTTGTGGCGGAAGTTTCAAGTTTGGCATAATTTTCACTTACGAAAGATAAGCGGCCCCAGTGGTGTATCGTCTAGTGTATATCCTAGCGCCTCAATCTTTTTTCTCAAGGCGTCGGACTGGATAAACTGTTGATGGCGACGGAGTCGTTCCCGGTCAGCCGTCATTTTTCGTATCCGGAGGGGGATTTTTTGGGTGCGGGGAATTACCCCAAAAAGCAGAAGTTTTTCCATAATCCACCCCGTGGCGCTCTGTGCGTCGGTTCGGCTTAGGTTCCATATATTCGTATTCAACATATTCACCATTTTGAATATTGCCGCAATCGCCTCCGGGGTGTTGAAGTCATCATCCATCGCTTCTGTGAAAAGATGTTCAAATTCGTCAAGGTGAATCGTAGTTTTTGTGGCGTGCGCCTTTTTGGAAACAAGGGCGAGTTTTGACAGGATTTCCTCGAATATGGCGAGGACGGTTTCAGTCTCGCGGACAAGCGAATCTGCAAAATTTATTGAAGAACGGTAGTGGTGGCGCGCTACGAGGAGGCGGAACGTATTTACGGAATATCGCGCAAGGAAGTCGGAAACGGTCATAAAATTCCCGAGCGACTTCGACATTTTCCGTCCGTCTACGGTTACGAGGCCGGAATGGAGCCATATCTTTACGAGAGGTTTTAGATGAGATGCGGCTTCTTGCTGTGCGATTTCCGCTTCGTGGTGGGGGAATATAAGATCGCTCCCGCCGCCATGCAGATCGTACTGCGGTCCAAAGAAGTGTTCAGTAATCGCAGTGTCTTCTATGTGCCAGCCAGGCCGACCGTCTCCGAACGGAGCTTTCCAGACCGGTTCCCCCTGTTTGGAAAACTTCCAAAGACAGAAATCGCCCCGATTCCGTTTTTCGGGATTTTCATCGATACGCGAGGTGCCGTCTTCCGCCTGTAGAACGGTGCGTTTCGCGAGTTTCCCGTAGTCCGGAAACGTCTCGAGGTCGAAGTACCATCCGTCACCTTTTATCTCATACGCATTCCCTTTAGTAATGAGCGTTTGAATCTGACGGATAATCTGCGGGATAAATTTGGTCGCAGGGGCGTACCGGTCGACGGAATCGAGACGGAGTTTTTTTGAAGCGGAGCGGAACGCTTTTATGTATCGAGCGGCGATTATTTTCGCGTCGACTCCTTCGTCATTCGCCCGATTAATAATTTTGTCATCAACATCGGTAATATTGGTTAGGTAGAAAAGCCGTATGTGCTTTGATCGGAGGTACTTCGAAAGGGTATCAAACACCGCGTAGGTACGGGCATTCCCGATGTGAATTTCGTCATATACGGTGGGGCCGCAGACGAAAAGGTGGAGCGGGCGTCCTTTAGGAATCTGAAGATCCTCCTTCACTCCGGAGAGCGTATTGGTAAATCGAATCGCCATAGGAGACAAGCTAAAAAATGTCCTTTCGGAGAAAGATGAGGGGGAGTGTTGCGGTAATCAATGCGATTGCGCCGAAACCGAACCAGAATTCAGCGGGGCGGTGTTCTACCGAGTACACGGAAGTAAAGAGTACGAGGGGGAAGGTGAAAAAGGCAAGTATGGTGAAAATCTGCATCGAACGGTTCATCTTTGCATTCAGAAGCTGCGCATTTGTTGCATCGAGTGATTCGATGACTCCGAGATAGCTTTCAATGTGTTCCCGCACTTTCATTTCATCGCCCATGAGGTCGTCTAAAAACACTTTCGCCCGCGGCCCCCAGAAATCTATTCCCGCGGAGTTTAACGAAGAGAGGACAATTTTCTGCGGTCTTGCGATTAAGTGGTAGTCGAGGAGATCCCGTTTCACATACGAAATGCGTTCGAGCAGTTCGCGTTCTCTCCCGCGGAATACATCGAGGGACGCGGCATGGATATTTTCTTCAATGTGCCGCAGCTGCCGTTCCGAGAATGCAATAATTGATTCGATGAGGTGATAGACAAGCTCCGCAGTCGTGTATCCGAGGATCCGTTCCCGGAATTCAGCGCGCGCCTCAATGAGTCCCATGGTCGTATCAAGCGGTTCGAGCGCTTCGTAGTGAATGGTGTACACCGTGTGCGGAGTGATAAGAAAATCAATTTCCCCCTTGCGGGAAGTTTTGAGGCGTGGGTCGTAGATGGGAAGATGGTAGGTCAGGTAGAGATAATCGTCGTATCGCTCTACTCTCGCGCGGGCGGATTGGGTTAAAAGCTCGTCGAGGATGATTGGATGAAATCGATGCTCCTTTTTCAGAAATGCGATGTCGAGCGGAGTGGGGCTTAATATGTCTACCCACGTTACTTTTTCAGTGAATGTTTTCATCGGCAGTTTTTTGATTTCTTTATACACATACGAATCGCCTAAAAACATTATATAATACTTATGTGGTCCGGTCATTTCACGAACATCTGAAGAGTCCTCTCGTTTCAATCCTCGTGGGATTGGTTTTTGGCGTGTCGCTTCTCATACTCGGCATTGCATACGGGGGTCCTGGTGCATTCACGCCAGTCACTGGCTGGGGAAGCATAAAGCAGGTTGGTGGGAGCGTAGGAATGGGCTTCTCTCCTACCGACCCAAACCCAGGAAGCACCCTCGCAATCAAAGGAAGTGCATCTCTCGGAAGTCAATTTGTCGGAATCACGGCACCGTTCAATAGTCTTATCGTAGAAGGCGATATGGGAGTTGGTACCGCAAATCCGGGTGCGCGCCTCGGTATTCAAAACGGGGGAATTATTATGGGGGGTACTCCGCAGCGCGGGTTTCCAAACGAACGGGTGCCCCAAGGGAATACGGTGAGCGATATGCCAGAGACATACCCCGCGGCGTCGACGCCTATCTCTATCACCATTGGACGGGACGGCCTTCCGCTTGTGGCGTACATGGATGGGACGAACTTGAAACTGATTCAGTGTGCCGATATTACATGTTCTCCACCGCCAACTTCTTCGATTATTACCATTGCAGACGCTGCCATGGGAAGATTCGCCACAATGATGATTGGTTCCGACGGAAACCCCGCAATTGCGTTCCAGGCAGATAATATTGACGAAGACAATGTGCTCTACTTTGCCCACTGTAACGATTCAAAATGCAGTGCCTTGCCGACTATAAAAAAGATTGAAACCGATCTCGACCCGAATATATATGTGGCGGCTGCAGTCGGTACCGATGGGTTCCCAGTAATTGCATACCTTGGGCTCAATAGCTCTGCAGGAGGCGGAAAAACACTTAGTGTTGCGAAATGCGATGATCTTGCGTGTAATAGTGTGAACATCGAAGACGTTGTGGTTCTTAATTCACTTTGCGCAGATTCTTTCGGAGCCCACAACTCAATTGCAATTGGCGTGGATGGCTATCCAACGGTCGTGAGCTACTGTCGCAACAACCCCCGGCATTTCTATTTCGTACATTGCATGAGTAATAGTTGCAGCACGTTCGATCCTCCAATCAAGGTTGATGGAACAAGTGTCGATGTGGGGAAATATGCATCGCTCGCAATCGGGGGCGATGGGCTTCCGGTGATGGCATACTACGATAACGCGATAAACAGCGGAGCCCTCAAGGTTGCGAAATGCCAAACGATCACCTGTGGTACTGACACAAATCCTTTGCTCTCTAGAGTCGTAATTGCGGATACCATTGGTTTTCAGGATGGGCTCCACGCGTCTCTCGCGATCGGAGCAGACGGGTTACCGATTGTGGCATATCGGGTGTTCGACGGTGCGAATACCGGTTACCTCCGTGTAATGAAATGTGGCACTTCGTCTTGTGATGCTCCGCTTAATGGTCCACTCAATCCTGGCGTTGACATTGATAACGTGCCGCCCTCTGGGGGGTATCCCTCTGTCGCAATCGGCGCAGATGGTCTTCCTATCATTGCGTATGTGGGCTTTTCTGGCGTAGATAGAATTCGCGTCATTCACTGCGGCAGCGAGAGCTGTGTTCCATACTGGACACGGCGGTAGTTGGGGACGGAAACTCACAACTCCAAAACAAACAACAACGGGAACATGCAGATATTCCAAAAAAAATGGGTGGCAGTCGGAATCACACTTGGATTATTTTTTGTCGCAAGCGTGGCGATCGGATGGAGTAATCCGGTGCAGAATCCTCCGAACGAACCGCCGCTTCTTTCGGTTGGAAGTACTGGACTTTTTCGTGACAACATCGGCATTGGGACGGGTTCGCCTTTGAGCACCACCACCATTGCCGGAAATCTCTCGGTTGGCGCAAATTTTGTGAATGCAGTTCTTGGGGTAAACGGAGCCGCAATTCAGGGGAGTCTTGGTATTGGCACGCAGTCTCCAATATCCAAAGTTGAAATTGCGGGCGGGGGAATCACGCTTGGAAATAGTTTAGCGTTTGGCTCATGGAATAGCCGTATTCCAATGCAAAACCTCTCTTATAATATCGTTCAGCAAGGGGGACGCGTGGTCGCGATGGCACTCGGAAGTGATGGTCTTCCTATTATCACGTACTACACCGATAGTGAGTTCAATTTTGTAAAATGTCATAATGTCTCCTGTAGTGTTCAGACAAGTTTTCAAATTGATGACAACGCGAACGTCGGCAATTCAAATCCGATTATCATCGGTCCCGACGGGTACCCTATCATCGGATACGACTATGTATGGCAACTCCAAATCGGAGTAAAGATTGTGAAGTGCAATGATCTGACTTGCAATCCCGCGACCAATAGTCAGACAGTTACTGTAGACGACAAAGGATTTAATCCCGCAATTGCTGTTACCCCTGATAACGGGCTTTTTATCGTCTATTATCACGATACAGGTTCCGGAGGAGAACTAGTGGCACGTCATTGTAGTGATCTTTCGTGCTCGCAAGTGCTATCTTCACAGGTTATCGTATCAGGTGCGGTAGGAAATTCTCCGAATCTTGGCTCGACCATCTCTGTGTCGATAGGTTCCGATGGGTTTCCCGTGATCGGTTACCATAACGCAGCGGGTAGTATAGACGATCTTCAGTTTGTAAAGTGCAATGATTTAGATTGTATATCGAATAGCGGACCCTATACCCTTAATCCGTCGTTTGGCGCTTCAGGCGAGGCAAATGCAATGACGATTGGGCAGGATGGTTTGCCAGTGATCGCGGTTACCGGAAATCAAGATGCGGGGAACCTTAAGCAGCCATGGGTTATCAAATGCGGAAATGCGACGTGTTCCAGTTACCAGGCAACCCGGCTTTCACCTCTTGAGAATGCATCGAAGCAAGCGATCACGATTTCTCCTGATGGATTTCCTGCTGTCGCATATTTTGAAGGTACAAATCTCAAATTTGTGAAATGTTTCAGTGACGACTGCTCGGCATATACCGCTACCACGGTTGCTCAATCAGCGAATGTGGCGGGAGGGATTTCACTTACGATCGGCGCTGATGGACTTCCACTTCTCGGCTACAAGAGCAACGAGCTTATACTCATAAGCTGCGGAAACCCACTTTGCAAAAATTATTGGACGCGCCGGTAGCGGGGAGAACCAGCAACTAATAACTTCGAAACCATACACTACGGGAACATGCAGATATTTCGAACAAAAATAATCACCGTCGGGATCGTGCTCGGTGCGCTTTTCATTGCGGGCGTGGCGTTAGGATGGAATGATCCCACTGCAACCCCTCCCCAAGGGGCCGGAGCGCTCAAAGCGGGGACTAATGGGGGAGGACTTAAAAATCGCCAAAACCTCGGAATTAACCTTCTCGCGGGGCAGGAGCCGTCGAGTACCACTACCGT
>JBBTVP010000054.1:0-9348 GCA_038063175.1 Patescibacteria group bacterium | reverse complement strand
CCGCAGGTAATCGGATAACGCTGGACAACTCTTCTCGTTCCCTCTACAATAGACTGACTTAATCACCTTAGGGTTCCGTAGCAAGGGAGCACTTGGGAACGTTATATATATTCGAGTATGGCAATGGAAATTACCGCAGAACCAAGGAATTCATTTGGTAAAACCGTAAGAGTGCTTCGGGGGAAAGGCATGATTCCCGCAGAGCTCTACGGCCACGGTACCGAAAATCTCCACCTTACGGTTCCCAAAAAGGAATTCGTGAAGGTCTTTCGAGCCGCCGGAGAAAACACGCTCATTGATCTCTTGGTGAGTGGAAAGAAACACCCGGTCATGATTCACGATATCGCCATGGACCCAATAAGCGAAAACATTCTTTCCATTGATTTTTATCAGGTGCGTTTGGACGAAGCGATTAAAGTAAAAGTTCCTGTCCATTTTATCGGTGAAGCTCCGGCGGTAAAAGAAAAAGGTGGAGTGCTCGTGAAAGCTATGCAGGAAATCGAAGTCGAGGCGCTCCCCACATCCATTCCTCACGCAATCGAGGTGGAGCTGAAGCCGCTTACCGAAATAGGATCGAGTATCTACGTGAAGGACGTTGTCGCGCTAAAAGGCGTGAAGGTACTCGTCTCCCCGGAAATCGTGGTGGTGACAGTAACCGAGAAGGCCGCGGAAGAAGAAATTCCGGTAGTCGCACCGAGCGTGGAATCGGTCAAGGTAGAAACTGAAGAAAAGAAAGCGGAACGTGCAGCAAAGAAAGAAGCTGTTACGGAACCAGGAGCAGCTACGAAGCCCAATGCGAAGGAATAGCGCTCTCCATTCTACCCTGCGCATGATTGCCGCGACGTGTGCCGTGGTCATCAGCGCAGTTTTTGTTATGAATTTCCCCGTGCCGGTTTTTGCCGCACCGAGCGCGGAAGAGCGGCAGCAACTCGAGCAGCAGCTCGCGGATCTCGAAGCCCAGATTGCGGCAGATGAGGTGAACGTGAGCCGTCTGAAGCTCGAAGGAAAAACACTTCAATCAGAAATCGACCGGCTGAATTCAAAAATCGCCCAGGCGAATCTGAAAATTAAAGCGTTAAATCTCCAGCTTGCGACCCTCGACCGCGAAATTGGAATAAAGCAGGGCGAAATCAAGGTTGCCGAGGATAAACTTGGGGTAAACCGCGAAGCACTCACTCACATCATTCAAAAGGTGTATGAGGTAGGCGACACGAATCTTATAGAAATGCTTCTCCGGCATGGGAAGCTCTCTGACTTTTTCGGAAATTTAAATAACCTCGCGGATCTTCAGGACAGTCTTGTGATCACGATCGATCGTATTCAGGAGATCAGGGAGGATTTAGTTGAAAAACGCGAAGTGCTTGCGCTCAAGCGCTCGGATGCAGTTGCCTTAAAGGCGTATCAGGATGCACAACGGCGTGAAATTCAGAGTACAAAAACCGAAAAGGCGAATATCTTGACCACTACCAAGGGGAATGAGGAAAAGTATAAGAAGTTAGTTCTGGAAAAAAGGAAGACCGCAGCGCAGATCAGGAGCCAAATCTTTAAACTTCTTGGCGGAGGTGAGCTCTCATTTGATGTTGCCTACCAGTTCGCGAAGGTAGCCGAGGGCGCAACCGGAGTGCGTGCAGCCCTTATCCTTGCCGTCCTCGACCGTGAAACCAAGCTCGGGGCAAACGTAGGTCGGTGCACGTACGAAAAAGCCATGCATCCTACCCGAGACATTCCATATTTTCTTGAACTTATGGCGAAGCTTGGGCTCGATCCGAAAACGATGCTTGTCTCATGCGCAAACAGAGATGGCGCCTTCGGAGGTGCTATGGGTATCCCGCAATATCTCCCTTCTACATGGAAGATATACGCAGATAGGATAGCCGCTGCTACGGGAAATAACCCCGCATCGCCCTGGAACCACGCAGACGCATTTATGGCAACTGCTCTTTACTTGGAAGATGCTGGTGCTTCCCAGGCGAACATCACGAACGAAAGAATTGCAGCCGCGAAATACTACGCAGGCAGCCGGTGGCGGAGCCACCTGTGGGGGTACGGCGACCGGGTAGTAGACCGCGCCGAAGAATTCCAGAAGGATATAGATATCTTAAACTCGTAGTTTATTAAAAAGTTTGCGTTTCTTGGGGATCCTCGCAGGCTGACGAGCCGAGAGATAGCGCTCCGCGAGTACCGCGGAGATAGCGTCCCCAAGAAACGCAAACAAAGAAATTAGTTGTTAGTTTTTTTGGAAAACTTGTTGAAAAGTACGTCGAGGTCTCCGTCTAACACGCGTTCGAGGTTGCCCACTTTCACCCCCATACGGTGATCGGTGATCCGGTCATCAGGGAAGTTGTAGGTCCTGATTTTTTCAGACCTGTCAGCGGTTCCAATCTGTGCTCTCCGGTCTGCGCCGAGCTGTTTCGATTCAGCTTCAATCTGCCGGTCATAGAGTTTTGCGCGGAGCACGCCGAGCGCCGCTTCGCGGTTCGCGTGCTGACTTCGTTCAGCACGCGAAGAAACCACGATGCCGCTTGGCTTGTGGGTGATCCGGACCGCAGTTTCTACCTTGTTCACATTTTGCCCGCCGGGCCCGCCTGCACGGGAGAAGCTGACCTCAAGATCATTCGGATTCAATTCCACGGCTTTCGGCTCTACTTCGGGGAGCACCGCAACCGTTGCGGTTGACGTGTGGATCCGCCCCGCCTTTTCGGTTGCGGGTACGCGCTGCACTCGGTGCACGCCGGATTCTTTGCGGAGCGCTTCGTATGATCCTTCACCGGTAATTTTTGCTACCATGGTTTTGTAGCCGCCGAGACTCCCTCCGGTTTCATCGAGGATCATAAAGCCCCACCCACGCTTTACCGCATAGCGCTGGTACATACGGGCGAGATCGCCTGCGAAAATCGATGCTTCATCGCCTCCTGTCCCGGCCCTGATTTCTAAAATGATGTTTTTCATGAATTCTGATATACTGTTTCAGTAGCGCCATTGCGGCAGCAATCGTTCTAGATTATCATTGGAGAGCTGGGTGCTTCAAGTATGAAGCCCCCACCACGATGGGTCCAAAGATACTGATTGTCGACGACGACAAGGACTTCCTGGAAGTCCTCGCGACCAAATTCACGGCCAGCGGTTTTAACGTCGTCACAGCCGACAATGGTGAAGAGGCGATTACCAAGGCAAAAACAGAGATTCCCGACATTATTCTCTCCGATGTGAAGATGCCGAAGATGGACGGAGTGCAGGCACTCCTGAAACTCAAGGAAGATCCAAAGACAGCTCACATTCGGGTAGTACTCTTGACTGCCTTCGGCGATCCCCAGCAGGAAATTTATTCAAACGATAAACGGTTTGCTCAGGAACTCGGTGCGTTCGAATACCTATTGAAGAGCCAGGATTTGGACACAATCGTCTCCCGCGTGCAGGCCTCCCTCGCAAAGGGAACGTAATGAGAAGCTCCCCCCTTATTCTTGTTGTAGATGACGATCCCGGATTTCAAGAAATCATTTCCTCCAAACTGAAACGGAGCAGCTTTCTTGTTGCCGAAGCGCATGACGGAAAAGAAGCCGTGGATAAGGCAGTGAATCTCCACCCAGACCTCATTCTTATGGACATAAACATGCCCGGTGAAAACGGAACCGAGGCGGTGCTGGATCTGGAGGCAAATCCGGAAACGAAGGATATAAAAATTGTGTTTCTTACAAGTCAGGAAAATCCGTGGCCCGCGGCAAAAGGCGGAGCCGAAGGGCTTGCGAAAGAGCTCGGTGCCCGGAAGTTCATCAACAAGAGCGAGGATTTAGATGAAATTGCCTCGAAGGTGAAAGAAATTCTAAATAGCCAATAGCCACTAGCGACTAGCCACTAGAGCACTTTGGTAAAATTGGTAAAATAAATAAACATCATCCACGTTTTAATTAATTCACCAGTGGCCAGTGGCTATACCCTATTGGCTATCCTATGCAACGCATCCTAACCGGCGACCGACCTACGGGCCCTCTTCACCTCGGGCACTATGTCGGATCATTGAAGCAGCGCGTGGAACTCCAAAAAGAGTACGACACGTTCATTTTGATTGCGGATGTGCAGGCACTCACGGATAATTTCGAAAATCCAGAGAAAGTTTCAAAGCACGTACTCGAAGTTGCGCTCGACTACCTCGCAGTGGGAATCGATCCAAAGAAAGCAACAATCATGGTCCAATCCGCGATTCCTGAAATTGCAGAGCTCACCGTGTTCTATCTGAATTTGGTAACCCTTGGTCGCCTCGAGCAGAACCCTACGGTGAAAACGGAGATCCGCGAGAGGGCATTCGGCAAATCGGTGCCTGCCGGTTTTCTCGCGTATCCGGTAAGCCAGGCCGCAGACATCACCGCGTTCGGCGCGCACCTCGTGCCGGTAGGCGCTGACCAGCTCCCCATGATCGAGCAGACAAGGGAAATCGTGCGCAAATTTAACCTGCTCTACGGTGAAACGCTCGTGGAGCCGAAAGAATTGCTCTCGAAATTTCCTCGTCTCCCTGGAACCGATGGAAAAGAAAAAATGTCAAAGTCACTTGGGAACGCGATCAACCTCTCTGATTCTGCCGACGAAGTCCGCCGGAAGGTCATGGGAATGTATACCGACCCTACCCGAAAACGGGCAACCGATCCTGGCCATGTGGAAGGAAATCCGGTGTTCACCTACCTCGATGCGTTTGATCCCCACGCGCGGGATGTTGCGGAGTTGAAAATAAAATACCAAGAAGGCAACGTGGGGGATGTAGCGGTCAAAGAACGGCTTGCCGAGGTATTAAATCAATTCCTTACCCCTATTCGGAAACGGCGCGCGGAGTTCGCAGAGAACCCGAAAAAAGTGCTAAAAATTTTGAAAGAAGGCACCGAGCGAGGCCGGGAAGTGGCTTCCGAAACCGTCTCGCGGGTGAAATCCGCGATGCGGATCACCTACTGGTAACCTAGGTGTTCTCGGTTATTGACAAATCTATTTATGTCAACTATTGTTATTGACATATGAAAGAGCAACTCCGTGAATTCGGGTTTTCTGAAAAGGAAGCGTCTGTGTACCTCGCGCTCATAGGACTCACAAGTGCGGTGGCAAGCGACGTTGCGAAAAAATCAAAAGTGAACCGAAGCACCACGTACGTAGTGCTCGAATCTCTCGTGGAGCGCGGGCTTGTGGATGCTATCGAGCGACGGGGCGTGCGGATATACAAATCCGCCCCTCCGGAAAAGCTCGTGGAATACCTCACGGCAAATGCGAAAAAGTACGAGCATCTTGCCACAAACGCGAAAAAGCTCATGCCAGAGTTGAAGGCGATGCATCATCCGGAAAAAGAACAGGGCCGGCAGCCAAAGGTTCAGTTTTTCGAAGGAAAGAACGCAGTCCAAAGCATCTACGAGGATACGCTTTCCTCGCTCGAAGGCATCCGGGCATACGCCTCGGTCGCCGAGGGCGAGAACGCGAAGCGCGACTCAAAAGTTCAGATTATCTTCCCAAACACCAAAGAAGCGAAACTGCGGATACAGGAAAGCAAAGAAGCAGGGGAGGAATCAGTGCGCATTCCCTCGGGTAAAGTCGGTTTTTCTTCCGAAATCAACGTGTACGACAACCGCGTCATCTTCATTACCCCCACCGGAAACTTTGGATTCATGATTGAAAGTAAGGAATTTGCGGACACCCTGAAGCGGGCGTTTGTATCGGCGCGAAAAGAAGCGGCAAAGCTCGATAGCGATGCGTCAGGTAAACTGAAACGGATCGTCGAAGGATCCGCTTAACAACTATCTTCAAGCTGAACGTTTGCATTATTTTTCTGTATACGATACTGTTACTAAATTATGACAACAGATAAACATGAGCAATACATAAAAAAGGTCTGGGTTTTTGCCATACTATTTTCTTTAGTGGGTTTTTTGCTCTCTCCGTTAGCGTTTGCGGTATCCGCTAACATTCCGCCCCAACAAATAAACCCGAAACAATTTCCCATGGAACCTGATCTCGTTCCATATTTCCTCTGGACTGGCGGGAATGTAGGCGCAACATCAACTGCATATCATTTTTTTACCACAGTGAAGAATATGGGAATGACGGCAGCTGGTCTTTCAAAAACTCGCCTGCGAGTAGATCTCCGATCGAATGGCTCATGGGAATTCGAAGCAGTCAAAAACACAGGCGCGCTGATTCCTGGGGGAGCCGAAGGCGAGCTATGGGCATTCGCAATAACGCTTCCGAACAGTGCGACACCGTACGTAAGTACGTTTGAAATCTGTGTAGACGCACTCACGAGTATTTTCGAGTCGCACGAACGAAATAACTGCCGGTTGAAGACGTTTTAGTTATGTTGTCAATACCTATTGACACAGTAACAGAGAAGTATAGTATGAAACCCATAACTCATATTCTTATGAAATACCGGCTGAAATATTTTCTTCTCCGTGCGGTCACTGCAAGCGTTGTTTTGGCGGTCATAGCCAGCTCTACTGCGCCGGCATTTGCGGTTTCCGATGAGTATGTGCCCGATTCTGCCTTGAACGTTCGTCCTGCGACGACTCGGGAATTGGTTCCCGATCGGCAGGCAGATGTTCCGGTGCTACCAGATGAATCGCCTCCATCGGTCGTGGATCCCACGCATTCCGGAGAAACAGCGGGAAACACAATCCCATCAGCCGAAATTGGGAATCGTGAACCTATCGAACCAGCGCCTGTTCCCGAAGAGCGGTTAGCGGATCCAAAGCCATCTGGAAATGGTGGCGGTCCGCCGGCGCAGCTCTCTGATCCTCCGGATCCGCCGTATTCTTCCGTGCAGCCGGTTCCGAATGCTTACCAGGTGCGTCCTGACGTGGATCAATCGACCGGCGCTCTCACCTATCGGTATCCTATTACGCTGCCTCCAGGCAGGGGCGGTATGACTCCGGAACTTTCCCTCACTTACAATTCACAGGACCGGCGTGACGGCTCCTTTGTCGGCTACGGATGGAATCTTTCGCTTCTTACGATTGAACGACAAAACATAGCGGGATTAACTACGTATTATAGCGACGAATACTTCACCTCGGGGTTTTCCGGCGAACTCACTCGCATCGCCGCAGGCGGAGGACCAAATAATTTCGCGGCGCGAGTTGATGACGGTTCGTTCGTCCAATACACATTCGCAAGCAGCTCATTAAGCAGCTCGTGGGTTGCGGCGACCAAGGATGGAACGCGCTATTTCTTCGGTTCGAGCGTCAATTCCCGGCTCTACGATACAGGAGTCGATCCCGATGCGACGAAGGTGGCAAAATGGTTCTTGGATCGTATTGAAGACAAAAACGGCAACCGAATTAATTTTTCTTATGTCCGCGATGCAAACCAGCTTTATCTTGATACTATCACCTATACCGACACCGCTCTCGGCACCGGGCCTTTTCTTATTACGTTTATCCGCGAGCTCCGGCCGGATGCCGACCAGCATATCTCCTACGCGAACAGTTTTCGTATCCAAACTCGTTATCGCGTGACCGAAGTCCAAACGCGCGTCAGTGGAATTCTCACCGGTACGTACGCGTTTGGCTACACCACGAGCCAGGGAAGCAATCGGTCACTTCTCTCAAACATTATCCAAACCGGATACGACAGCACTGGCACACCGACGACGCTCCCGCCAACTGCTTTCTCGTATACGCCCTCCACCTTTAGTTTTGTTGCGGCAAATCCGAATCCGTTCGCAACCGTGACCGAGCTCGCCACTTCGTCATTGCGGCACGGCTTCATGATTACGGACATAAATAGCGACGGATACGCGGATCTTGCGCGTTTTTGGGAAAGGGAAGGCAGTACCAATGTCCGTCGGGTATGGCTGAACGATCATGAGGGATCCCTCGCCGAGTCCGCTGCATGGACGGGAATAAGCTCACTGCCGGCCATTTGCGCGGAGGATCCGGCGACACTTCTCTGCGCAGCGGAGGGAGTGGCTATTTTCGACAGGAACGGCGATCTGCTCCCCGATTTTTACAAAGCCAGTGGTGTCGCCTCGGCGCTCGCGCTGAATCTCGGCATCGGCTGGGGAGAGTTTCTGGATCATGGCCCCGCCTACTCAATGGTGGGCACCTATAACTACCGTCCCTCCTCGGCGCCGTACGATGGTGCCAACCCGCCCTACGTCCTTGAGCCTTCGGAATCGAACGGCATCGGCGAAGCGTTCGGCACCGTGAGCAACCGCGGCAACCGTGTTGCCGATGTGAATCACGATGGCCTGCCGGATGTGGTGCGTTCCATCGGGTCGCCAGATCAACCTACCGGCCTCGATGAGAGAGTGTATCTCTCAACTGGCATTGATGGTGGCGGGGTTGTTCGCTTTACGGAGATTGACTGGCTCTTTTTGAACGGAACTTCGACTGGCGCGAATGCTCCTGCGGCGAATGCCGTCTTCGAACATACCGCGCCGAAGGCAGGATCTCTCGCTGATTTCAATGGAGATGATTTACCTGACGCAGTGATTGGCGGCAATAAAATCTACTTTCACACCGGCAACACGTGGGCGTACAGTACGACCATTGCGCTCACCACACCCATCGAGGAAACACAGCTTGCCGATTTTAACGGAGACGGCTTTCTTGATCTCGTAGTTTCTGACGGGTGTGGGTTCCTGCCGGGGGCTTGCAATACGCGGCTCCTCTTGAATACAGCAACTGCGCCTTCAGAACTCCTCCAGACCATCACGCTGCCTGCCGGCGGAGTTATCACGGCTACCTATAAAGCTTCCTCCTTGTATAAGGACGGTTCTGGTTCGCTTTTAAATCCAAATCTTCCAATAGTCATACAAACGGTGGCAAGCATCACTGAAACCGATTCAGTCCTCGGCGTCTCTGGAATGACCACTTATGAATATGCCGGTGGCAGATATTTTTTCAAGAGTCTCACGGATCGTCGCTTCGCAGGATTCAATCAGGTCACCGCACTGAAGCCAGACGGGGCCAAGCACATTACCTATTTCAACGTGACCGAAGAAGGAAAAATTGGGAAGTCCTATCGAACCGATCTCCTAGGTGTTGGGGGTGCATCCCTAGCGCGTACGCTCACCGACTGGAGCGCGACTCCGCTTGCATCGCTCGGCAACAGCCGTTTTCTCACAACTCCAGCGAGCACCGTCACAATGGACTTTAATGATATCGGCGTTCATCGCGATCGTGCGCAATCTTTCAGTTATAATCTTCAAACCGGCGCGCTCCTCGAAACGCTCGACTACGGTGAAGTTTCTGCGGATGCGGCTACGTCAACACCGGTTTTCACCGACATAGGAGGGGATGCGCGGACCACGGTCTTCACCTATGCGACGAATGCGAGCGGCCTTGAATTTCCTTCGACACAAACGCTCACGGACTACAC
>JBBTVP010000053.1:0-1787 GCA_038063175.1 Patescibacteria group bacterium | reverse complement strand
CCAGTTCGCGCCGAATTGTTTTTCCATCACTTCAATAAGCCCCTGGGTCAGCTGGTGCTTGAAAGTCGGATCAACGTTTGAAAGCGGATTGAACGAGACAGGAAACTGGATGTCCGAAGGGTCGATGATCACCACATCTTCAATCCGGTTTTCGGGCACAAAATCAATCATCGCGTCAATCACGTCTCCGTGCGGATCCATAAGGCAAAGACCAAAACCGTTCGCAATGTCCTGCCGAAGGAAAAGTTCGAGAAGCTTCGACTTTCCGACACCACTTTTCCCGATGATGTAGACGTGCCGCCGCCGGTCAATGCGCTTCATACCGAAGATAAATTTCTTCTCTTCAAGTGCGGCCACGTAATTCGTGCGTCCGATGAACGACGTTTCCTTCGGATCCACCCTGCCATAGATTGGAAGCTCCGGTGGCGGTGGGGCATATTTAATTATCTGAATCTTTCCTTTTGCCATTTCAAGTATTTAGCTAGTGAGGCGCTGATTCTTCTTTGGATAACAGACCCACCTCTTCGAAAAACGCCCGGTAGTCTTCGAGAGTTTTCCGTGCCTTCTCGAGATCAAGCGCGTAGCCAGGGGTGTGGACAATTTCATTTCTTAGGCGGTGCGCCGCCCAAAGCTGATCGAGCGTGCGCAGCTCATTCCGCCCAATCTTTTCCAACCGATCTGCCATATGCTCTCCCTGAAGCCCAAAACGTTTCAAGGTATCATCTACCAGCTTGTCGGCATCGATGACTGCAAGTTTCAGAGAATCCGCTGATCCCGCTGAAAAACTTTTGAATATCCGCTCCCAATGCTCCAGGAATAGCTCGTCCCGAAGCGTGGCAGTTTTTGCGTGACCGTTCCCATGCGAAGCCCCATGGCCATGCCCGCCATATTTCGAGGTTGCCCGAGGTCGGTCCCGAAATGCAATAAAGAGCACCACGAGAAATATTGCGAAGATGACAATATCAGCTATGAACACCACGCCCCGGATTCGTTCCGCGGTAGGGAACCAAAAACTCGGTTGGATATATTCGACGAATCGGTCAAAAGAATTCATACTGGACTATTACTGAAAATCGGAAAGATCTTTTTCGTCACCGTAAATCGCGAGCCCTGCGGGCGGACCCACCTTCCGGCTTTCCATGCGCTGGATATGCGGCGCAGTGAGCACGAGGAACGTCGGCGGATGGAAAACGGTAGCGATACACTCCGCATTCATGGAAAACCAGCGACTGTGGGTATTCCAATTGAAGAATGTGCTCGTGAGTATGCGACCCATGAATACCTCGGGCGGGGGCTGCCGGTGGCGGTAGTTGAAAATGAGCCGACGCTGCCGATATTCATTCCTGGTGTGCGGGAAAATGTACGGAAAATTCCAAATTTTCGTACGGGTGCTTACCGAATAGTTTTGTACAAAACGGTTCGTGTCGAGACTGCCGTATTGGTTGAATGCGCCGGTGATACCACGTCGAGCAAAACTGTCGTAGAAAATCGACTTCGGAGAGAAATATACGAACCGCAGGATAGTTTCGAACGCAGGTTTTGAGAGATTTTTTTCAACTGCTTTTAGCACATCGGTCTGGCCCGGGGTACGCACCGTGAAGGAAGAAAAACTCTCGGTTTCCCCCTCGCCCGTAATTGCTCGCTTTTCTTTTTTCTTTGACTCCTGAAGTTTTTCTACAAGGTCTTCCCAGTGCTCTGCCCACTCGGGCCCTTCGGGGGCGATAATAATTTGGATGCCTACCATTTCACCTTGCTTGAGTTTTCCAAGCATTTCGAGAAAGTTTGCG
>JBBTVP010000052.1:2504-13492 GCA_038063175.1 Patescibacteria group bacterium | reverse complement strand
GCAAGCAGGGAAGCGCCTTGGTGAAGGTGAGGTGCTTGGCAAGGAGCGGCTCGCGACAGTAGAGAAAGAAGCGGGGAAAATCGTCTCTGAGGCCGAAGTAAAAGCAAAGACGAAGGAAGCCGAAATTCTCGCAGTAGCAAAAGGGAAAGAACAGGAAATTATGAAGGGCGGGGAACGATTAATCGAAGCACGACGTGCAGAAGTAGAAGATGCCATTCTCAAAGAAGCGAGAACGTTCGTTCGGGAGGCGGTGTTGAAAACTGGAAGTCTTGCGCCGGGAGCGATTGACGAAGCGCTCATCGGAGAAGCGGTGAAGGCGGTAAAGAAGTTTGAATACCAATAGCATGAAGTTTTCATCGCTCGCATACGCGAAAGCTTTTACCCGAGCCATTGCAGAAAATCCCGAGCAAGAAGCAGAGCTTCGTAAGAAATTTCTTGCTACCGTGGAAAAGCACGGGGATGTGGCGGCGTTTCCAAAAATCATTCAGGAAATCACGCGGCTTACGGATCACGCCACGAAGACGCGCCGGGTATTGGTTGAAAGTGCGCGGCCGCTCAGCGATACCCATCTCCGAGAGTTGCGATCGGCTTTTGGAAAGCAGAGCATGATTGAAGTTTCGGCAGTACCAGAGTTGGTTGCGGGAGTGCGGATCACGATCGACGGAGAGCATGTGATTGATGCGACATTAGCAGGAAGAACAAAAAAGTTATTCACATAATGCGATGCCAATATGCGAATGCATACTAATTATACGAATCAAAATTTTTCTATTAGTATTATTGGCATGAATTAGTATATTTGCATCGCAAATCTATGTCTTACGAAATTATCGAAAAACTGAAACGCGACATCGAAGGATTCCGTTCTGATACCAAACCCGAATCGGTCGGCAAAGTTATTGAAGTAGGGGATGGCGTTTTAAAGGTGAGCGGACTGTCGAAGGCGATGAGTCAGGAATCGCTCACGATCGAAACCACGAAAGGCGAAGTACAAGCGGTCGCGTTTAATCTCGAGGAAACAACGGTAGGCGCGATTGCGCTCGGAGATTTTTCGCAGATTAAGGTTGGTGACACGGTAAAGCCCACGGGCCAGGTGCTCGCGATCTCCTTAGGACGGGAGATGATCGGTCGCGGCGTCGATCCTCTGGGGCAGCCCGTGGATGGCAAAGGCCCGATATTTTTAAAAGAAAAGCCGGTGCAAAACCCTGTCGAGAAGCGCGCGCCCTCGGTGCTTCCTCGCGAGTCGGTGAATACACCGCTCCACACAGGAATTAAGGCAATTGACTCCATGATTCCGATCGGGCGTGGACAGCGTGAGCTCATCATCGGCGACCGGCAGACGGGAAAAACCTCGATTGCGATCGATGCGATCATCAACCAGGCGAAAGACGCAAAGCACCGCACGCCGATTTGCATCTACGTCGCGATCGGTCAGAAACAGGCAAACATCGCGAAGGTGGTGCGGATTCTCGAAGAAGCAGGTGCGATGAAATACTCAATCGTAGTTGCTGCTCCCGCAGGCGCTCCCGCAACGTTGTGGTACCTTGCGCCCTACGCTGGTTGCGCAATCGGTGAATACTTTATGGAAAAAGGCGAGGACGCTTTGATTGTCTACGACGACCTCTCGAAGCATGCGGCGAGTTACCGGCAAATTTCGCTTTTGCTCCGTCGCCCTCCAGGCCGTGAGGCATATCCTGGTGACGTATTTTACCTCCACTCGCGACTCCTCGAGCGAGCAGCGAAGATGGACAAAGCGCATGGCGGAGGATCTTTAACGGCGCTCCCGATCATCGAAACGCAGCTTGGCGACGTATCCGCATATGTTCCCACGAACGTGATTTCGATCACCGACGGACAGATTTTCCTTGAATCAGATCTTTTCTACCAAGGCATCCGGCCGGCAGTGAACGCCGGACTTTCGGTTTCCCGGGTAGGTTCTTCAGCACAGACAAAAGCGGTAAAAAAGGTTGCCGGAAAACTCCGACTCGAGCTCGCGCAGTTCCGTGAACTTCAGGCATTTGTGCAGTTTGCATCCGACTTAGATGAAGCGACGCGCGCGAAAATTAAGCGGGGACAACTTCTCGTTGAGATTTTGAAGCAACCCGACGGCTCACCCATGAGTTTCGAACGACAAGCCGTGGTGTTTTACGCAGCGCTCCGTGGATATTTAAATGAAATTCCGGTTGATAAAATTATCACAACTGAGCGGGCGCTCCTTGAGTACATCGAAAACCTGCACGACGCGGATATCTTGAAGCCAATCCGCGAGAGCGGGGATTTAGTAGAAGCTGTTGAAGAAAAATTGAAGCAGGCGATTACCAGGTTCCTCGAAACAATAAAGTAAGCGTTGCATTTTCTCGTAACGCTCGTTATCATCTATATATGGCAAAGCTCAATAAAAAGAATTATTTATACAGTGTATTCTATGATGCCGCAGAAGAGGGGGGGTATGCGGCACACGTTCCTGCGTTGCCTGGATGTCATACGCAGGGAGAATCATTAGAGGAGGCGGAACGAAATATAAAAGAGGCAATTGAAGCATACCTTGAGAGTCTCGCGATTCACGGCGAGGATATTCCCGAAGAAACTCGGGCGTTTCAAGGTATGGTGAAGATTTCGGTGTCTTCTGTACGGTAAGCGTATGCCAAAATTGCCGCCGCTAACCGCAAGGCAGATTATTCGCGCGTTGAAGAAAGCGGGTTTTGTAGAAGATCGGCAAAGGGGAAGTCATCTGGTACTTTTCCATTCAGGATCGGGTGCGCGTACCGTCGTTCCTATTCATCGTGGAAAGACAATTAAGAAAAAGCTTGCGCACTCCATTCTGAAAGATGCCGAACTCACGGTCGAGGAGTTTCTGGATTTGTTGTAAAAAAGTTTAAGACCCGCATAGCCGTAGCCAGAGGCGGGTCTCGGGAGAACGTTCATTTCGCTCAAATTTCTCGAGCAACAAGATGAGCAAATGCGAGGCGAAAATGAACAAGGGCGAGAGTGAAGCCAATGATGCCGATCACGAGCACGAACACTGAGGTGGTTGAAGAGTTCAGGCAGTACGCCTTTATCGCAAAACCGCTCAGCATCGCTAGCGTGACACTTGTACCTATTCGGATTACTTGCTCCATGATTTACCTTTCTTTAAGAGCCGAAAACATCATAGCATACTATATATACAATGTCAATGATTCAAAAAGAATCTACTTTTCCTTCCCACATGTCACATTTTTCATTTAACATTCAACATTTAACTTTTCCCTAAGCCATGGCTTCCATTCAGGAAATTAAAAGGAGAATAAAAGCAGTAACCAACACCCGCCAGATTACAAAGGCGATGGAAATGGTTTCGGCGACTAAAATGCGCCGGAGTCAGGAGACCGCGCTTCTCTCGCGGCCATTCGCGTTTGAGGCACTCCGCATCTTGGGTGAGCTTTCGATTCGCACCGGATATACTCCGGCGATTATGCACGAGCGTCCGGTTGCGAAGCGCGCCATTGTGGTTATCGCATCTGATCGTGGGCTCGCCGGTTCGTTCAATACGAATGTGTTTAGGGCGTTTGAACGGAGGATCGAAAACGAGGTAAAAGCGACAAGCGACCCCGAACAGCTTCGCCACGGGGCGAGCAAGCGACAAGTAATTTTTATCGCGGTGGGTAAAAAAGCCGAAGAATTTATCAATAGGAAAGGATATGAGCTTCACGCGTCTTTCAAAAATTTTGGAGATTTCATCGAGCCCGAAGAGGTGGTGCCGCTTGCGGATCTTCTCGTGAAAGGATTTCTTGAAGAGCAGTGGGATAGAGTAACCGTGGTTTCTACTCATTTCCGGACTACGCTTCGCCAGGACGTGGTGGTCAGGGACGTTCTTCCGATTTCCGATGAAAGAGTTCGCGAAACATTGAAGGAGCTCGTGCCCGAATACGGCCGTTTTGCCGGGACGGGGAATGCGGTTGCGAGTTTTGCGGCTGGTGCTGAAGCTAAGTGGGATTTCGAATACCTTATTGAGCCCGATCCGCAGACGGTGCTTGATACACTTGCTCCGGAACTCGTTCGTATCATGGTGTACGACCTTGTGCTTGAGGCGAATGCTTCCGAGCACTCGGCGCGGATGGTCGCTATGAAAAATGCATCCGAGAACGCGGAGGAGTTGAAAGGGACGCTCACATTGACGTACAATAAGCTCCGCCAGGCGAGTATTACCCGCGAGGTCGCGGAAATCGTGGCTGGAGCGGAAGCGTTACGTACCTAAATGCGATGCCAATATACTAATGCATACTAATTATGCGAATTGCGTTCATAACTATTAGTATTATTGGCATGAATTTGTATATTAGCATCGCACTCACTATATGAAAGGAAAAATTATTCAAGTTATCGGTCCGGTTTTGGACGTTGATTTCGGCGAGGGATCTGCCATGCCGTCGCTTTTAAACGCGCTCGAAGTAAATGGTTCTACGGGGATCGTAGTAGTTGAGGTTGCAAAACATTTAGAGCCGGGCCGGATTCGCGCGATCGCTATGTCTTCAACCGACGGTCTTCGCCGAGGAGACGAGGTAACTGATACGGGAGCACCAATTTCGGTGCCAGTGGGTCAGGAAGTACTTGGGAATGTCTTTGACGTGCTGGGGCACTCGATGAACCAGCCGGAGAAAGTATTTAAAAAACGACTTCCGATTCACCGGCAGCCGCCGAAGTTTACAGAGCAGTCGAGCAAAGTTGAAGTATTCGAAACCGGAATCAAAGTTATCGATCTCATCGCTCCTTTCGTGAAGGGAGGTAAAGTCGGTCTCTTCGGGGGAGCGGGTGTTGGAAAAACCGTGCTCCTCATGGAGCTCATCAGAAACGTTGCCGAAGAATCCGGCGGTGTATCGGTATTCGCCGGTGTCGGTGAACGTTCCCGTGAAGGAAACGATCTCATCAAAGAAATGCATGAGTCCGGTGTGTTTAATAAAACCGCGCTCGTCTATGGGCAGATGAACGAAGTTCCGGGCGCGCGGCTCCGCGTTGCGCTCTCTGCGCTCACGATGGCCGAGCACTTCAGGGACGGCGAAGGAAAAGACGTACTTCTCTTTATAGACAATATTTTTAGGTTCTCGCAGGCAGGACTCGAAGTTTCAACGCTCTTAGGGCGCATGCCTTCTGCGGTAGGGTACCAGCCGACCTTGGCAACTGAAATGGGTGAACTCCAGGAACGGATTACCTCGACCACGAAGGGATCCATCACCTCGGTGCAGGCGATCTACGTTCCCGCGGACGATATCACCGATCCTGCTCCTGCAACGACGTTCAGTCACTTGGACTCCACGATCGTGCTCGCGCGATCGCTCACTGAAATTGGAATCTATCCTGCAGTTGATCCGCTTGCTTCCACTTCGACTGCCCTCACGCCAAAAATTGTGGGAAAAGAGCACTACGAAGTTGCGCGGGAAGTGCAACGGGTACTCCAGCGATACAAGGAACTCCAGGACATCATTGCGATCTTAGGACTCGAGGAGCTTTCGGAAGCGGACAAGCTTACAGTATCCCGCGCACGAAAAGTACAGCGGTTTCTCTCGCAGCCCATGCACGTTGCTGAAGTCTTCAGCGGTTTGAAAGGTGAATTTGTGTCGCGCGAAAAAACGATCCAAGGGTTTAAGGAAATTCTTGAGGGTCGGCACGACGCTTTACCTGAAGAATCCTTCTATATGAAGGGAGGCATTGGCACGGTTAAAAGTTAAATGTGACATGTTGAAAAGCAATTTCCCATTCCACATTCAACATTCAATAAATAACCAATGATTGTTCACATCTACTCACTTCGAAAACCAGTCTATGAGCAAGAAAGCCGTTCCGTAAACCTGAAAACAATTTCCGGTGAAATCACGATTCTCGATGATCACCGGCCGCTCATCGCGCCGCTCGCCACGGGAAACATCCGCGTGATCGACACCCAAGGCAAAGAAGAAGTAGTGGAATCGAAGAGCGGATTTGTAGAGGTGCGGCCTGGCGGAGAGGTGAATATTCTCCTCAAATAGTAGTTTCTAAAAGATCGAACCCACATAACCGAGGTTAGAGGTGGGTTCTTCTTACTTCTTGGATCAAGGGTACTGACGAGGTAGTCTCCGTAGCAGGATCTGGAACGCGTGCCACAGGGAAACAGAAATTGCTGCAGTACCAACCGCAGCAATTACAGCTAGCACCTGGCTTTCGGTGTACGCAAGGGTTTTCCACCCCGCGAACCCTGCAAGAATACCGCTCGAGATCCAGGTCATGAGCGCGAGTAGATCATCTAGATCGTCACGGAGAGTTACGGGCGTCCCTAAGTTATTTTTTGTCATCCGACTTCCTTCTCTTTCGAGAAACAGAGGTAAGAGGGCGAGCTTTTTCGAGAATAACTTACCCACATTCATTTATCAACTTACGAGTGCTGCTAGGCCAGTATTTTGATATAATGCGAAAGCAATGGATACCGAAGTAAGCAACCTGAAACGATCATTTTTTAATGCGTTGAGTGAAGTGACTAGCACAAAATCGCTCGAGGAGCTTCGCCTCGATTTTTTAGGGCGGGAACGGGGATCACTTACGAAAATTTTGCGATCGCTTAAAGATTTGCCCGTAGAAGAGCGTGCGAAGGTTGGTGCAGAGGCAAACGCGCTCCGTACGGAAATCGAGGAAGCGGTTGCGGGGAAACTAAAAGAATTTCAGTCGCTTTCCTCGCTTGAGAGCGATCTTGATCTTACTCGGCCGGGGGTGAAAATCGAGCGGGGGCACCTCCATCCGCTCACGTTGGTTCAAGACGAGGTAATCCGGATTTTCCGGCTCATGAACTTCTCGGTAGTTGAAGGTCCGGAGATAGAAACCGAGCACTACAACTTCGACGCATTAAATGTTCCCCCGAACCATCCCGCGCGGGATATGTGGGATACGTTCTGGCTCAAAGCAAATCACAATTCACAAGATACAATAGACAAGAAAAAAAATAGTAAATCGTCAATTGGACATCGTAAATTGCTCCGCACCCACACCTCCCCGATGCAAATCCGCTATATGGAACGTCATGAGCCGCCGTTCCAGATTCTAGTGCCGGGGATCGCGTACCGATATGAAGCAACCGATGCAACTCACGAGATGAATTTTGGTCAGTTCGAGGGGCTTATGGTAGGACGTGATATCTCCATGGCGAACCTCAAGTACGTCATCGAAACTTTTTTTAACCACTTTTTTAAGAAAAAAATTGAATTCCGCTACCGACCGAGTTATTTTCCATTCGTGGAGCCGGGAATTGAGGTGGATGTAATGCTTCCCTCGACGAACTCTGGACAAAAAGGACGATGGCTCGAGATGATGGGCGCTGGCATGGTACATCCGAATGTATTCAGAAATGCCCGCTACAATCCAGAAGAATGGCAGGGATTTGCATTCGGTATAGGATTGGAACGTCTCGCAATGGTGAAGTACAAAATTCCCGATATCCGTCTTTTCCGCTCGGGCGATTTAAGGTTCATTAACCAGTTCTAGCGAGTAGAAAGTTGAATGTGAAAAGAGACATGGAAACAGTATGAAATTTTCCTACACAATTCTCAAAAAATTAGTTCCGGCGCTTAAAAGCCCCGAACATCTTGCGGAGATACTCACCATGCACCTCTTTGAGGTGGAGGGAATTGAAGGCGATACGCTCGACGTGAAGGTGCTCGCGAATCGCTACTCGGATGCCGCCTCTCACTGGGGGATCGCGAAAATTGTTTCTGCGGCGCTTGGCAAGCGTTTCCGGACACCGCTCATTGCCGAGCCGACCATTAAAGCAAAGCGGGATTTTGATCTCGAGGTAACAACTCCGAAGTGCAGGCGCATGGCAGCGCGTTATTTTGCGGACGTTCACGTCGGACCTTCACCCGCGTGGCTCCGCGAAGCGCTCGAGGTGTGCGGCATGAAAAGCAAAAATAACCTCGTTGACATTACGAACTATGTAACGCTTGAGACGGGGCAGCCCTTGCACGCGTTTGATTTCGACTTACTCGCGGATGGACGCGGAATAGACGCCGATCAACGCGGAAAGAATTCTTCTCAATTTAGCACGAAGGCACTCATCGTGAGGGATGCGAAAGAAGGAGAAAAGATCCAGGCATTAGACAGTCAACATTTTACGTTAACCAAAGACGACATTGTTCTTGCAGATAAAGAAACCGCGCTTGATATTGCGGGTATACGGGGAGGGAAAAAGGCAGAGATAACCACACACACGAAGCAGATGCTTTTAACCGCCGGAAATTTCGATGGCGTTTCGATCTATCAAACATCGAGACGGATCGCCCTCCAGACGGACGCGTCGCTCCGGTTTTCCCACGATCTCACCCCCGAACTTGTTTCCCCGGGCATTGCGCGCGCAACTGAACTCATCGTTGAACTCTGTAATGCAAAAGCGGGTGGGTTGAAAGAGGAGTATCGGGAAAAGCCAAAATCAACGAACATTGTTTTCAACATCGAACGATTGAATCATCTTACTGGTCTCTCGATGAAACTCGATGAGGCAACGGACTATCTCGACCGATTAGGTTTTTCGATTGGGAAGAAGACGAAAATAGGAGCGCAGGTGGGAGTACCGTCACTGCGAACCGACGTTACAATCTTCGAAGATCTCGTTGAGGAGATTGTCGCGCTCTACGGTGTGGGTAACATCAAACCAAAGGCGCCTCATACGATGCTCATGGGGATGGAAGAGAATGAGCTCATTCATCTCAAAGACCGGGTACGGCACATTCTTGTCGGATTCGGGTTTTCGGAGGTGATGAATTACTCATTCGATTCATTCGGAGATATCGAAATTGAAAATCCGATCGCATCAGACAAACGTTACCTCCGTTCGTCCCTTGAGCGGGGACTCCTCGGAAACGTCGGTTCAAACCTCCGCTTTTTCCCGACAGTCCGAATTTTTGAAATCGGGACGGTGTTCACACAGGGAGCTGAATCCACAAAAATTGGTATTGCGATCGGCTCTCGGAAAGATTCCATGGTGCTCGAAATGAAAGGAATCACTGAATCATTTCTCGAACGGTTCGGAGTGAAGGGCGCGATTATCGCACCTGAAGGGAAAAGCATGCTTCGTGTCGAAACCGCTGGTCATCGGGAACTTGGCATGGTGAAGCTCGTGAAAGGTGCCGACTTTTTTGCCTCTGAACTTGAAATTGATCTCGCGACGCTCTACTCGGTTGCGTCGCCAGAGCGTGAGTTTATCGCGCCACCGAAATATCCTGGCGTCACCCGCGATCTTTCGGTCACGGTTCGTGAAAAAGTCCGCGTGGGGGATGTTCTTTCCGTGATTCGGGAAGTCAGCAACCTTCTCCGTGAGGCGGATGTGATTGATTTCTACCGTGGGGCACGGCTCGGCGCGGGAAATCAGGGACTCACGTTCCGGCTGAATTTCCGTTCCGATGACCGGACGCTCACGGACGGAGAGGCACAGGAGGAATTCAAAAAAATCGTTCACGCGCTCGAAGAAAAATTCGACGCGAGCGTTCGGTAGATCTCTGTATATAACGTAAACCCCCTCGCCACGGGGGCGCGGGACTATGAAGGTGAGCATTCTAAACGTGTTGTTTTTAGGTATATTTTTTGCTATTCTTGAAGTGCCAGCGAAAGGCATTTTTCTTTAGATTTATATGGCTGAAAAAGAACAAAAAAAGGTAAAAAAAACAGCGGATTCTGACGTAGGAATCGACAATAAGGGGAGCGCTTCCTATACCGCGAAGGATATTTACGTGTTAGAAGGGCTCGAACCGGTTAGGAAGCGGCCGGGGATGTACATCGGCTCAACCGGCGTTGACGGTCTCCATCACCTTGTCTGGGAAGTGGTGGACAACTCGATCGATGAGGCGATGGCAGGGTACGCGAAACACATCCGCGTGGAACTCCTTCCGGGGAACCGGGTAGCGGTGACGGACGACGGCCGCGGTATCCCGGTCGAGGTTCACAAGCAGACGAAAAAATCAGCGCTCGAAACCGTCATGACTACCCTCCACGCCGGAGGTAAATTTGGAGGTGAGTCTTACAAAGTTTCCGGCGGTCTCCACGGTGTGGGTGTTTCTGTGGTGTGTGCGCTTTCAACCTGGATGAAGGCGGAGGTCCGCCGCGACGGGGGACTTTACGAGCAGGAATACAAACGCGGGGTGCCGCAGTACAAGGTAAAGAAAACAGGGAAGGCAGATACGACCGGCACGAAAGTCACCTTTGAACCGGATCCAGAGATTTTCAAGGAGGGAGGATTCGACCGGAAGCGGATTGTGGACCACCTCCGGCAGCAAGCGTTCCTTACGAAGGGCGTAAAAATCGAAATCATCGACGAGCGTGACGAGAAAGATTCGTTTTACCAAGGATTCTATTTCGAAGGGGGATTGCTCTCGTTTTTGAAATATGTTTCGAGAACTGAAAAGGCACTTCAGGAGCGTCCGTTCTATGTAAATAAAACTTACGATACGGTTGAGGTAGAAGTTGCGTTCGCTTACACCGACGAACTTGAAACTCACGAGCTTTCGTTCGCAAACAACATCTACACCCCAGACGGCGGCATGCACCTCACTGGATTCCGGTCAGCACTCACGAGAAGTTTGAACGACCGCGCGAGGGCTGACGGGTATGTGAAAAAAGAGGAAGATAACCTTTCGGGCGATGATGTTCGCGAGGGACTTGTGGTGATCGTGTCGGTAAAAATTCGTGAGCCGCAGTTCGAAGGTCAGACCAAAGCTCGTCTTGGAAACACTGAAGCGCGGACCGCGGTTGAATCGGTGGTAGGGGAGGCACTCAAAGATTTTCTTGATCGAAATCCTGCGGATACCCGCCGCGTGATTGAAAAATGCTTGCTTGCGCTCAAAGCGCGAAAGGCGGCGAAAGCGGCGAAGGATATGGTGCTCCGGAAGGGCGCACTCGAGGGACTCACGCTTCCCGGAAAACTTGCAGACTGCAGTTCCCGGGATCCCGCGGAATCCGAACTTTTTATCGTTGAGGGAGATTCCGCAGGAGGTACTGCG
>JBBTVP010000052.1:0-2494 GCA_038063175.1 Patescibacteria group bacterium | reverse complement strand
CAATCTTGCCGCTCCGCGGAAAAATTTTGAACGTCGAGAAAGCGCGCATCGACAAGATGCTCGTGAATAAGGAAATTAAATCGCTTGTCATTGCGATTGGAACTGCCATCGCGGAATCGTTCGATATTTCGAAACTCCGTTACCACAAGATTGTTCTCATGACCGATGCCGATGTAGACGGTGCACATATTAGGACACTGCTCCTCACGCTCTTCTACCGCTACTTCCCCGCGATCATCCAGGGAGGGTTTCTCTACATCGCACAGCCGCCTCTCTATCGCCTCCAAGTGGGAAAGGAATTTCGCTATGTGTATAACGATGCGGCGAAAGATAAGGCGATTGCGGAAATGAAAAAAGCGAAAACCGAAAAGGCAGCTGCGCAGCCGAAGAAAGGGAAAAAAGAGACGGAACCCGAATCTGGAGAAACAGCAGCCACTGAAGGAGCCGAGGTTGCTGAATCAACAAAAGGAGTGAATATCCAGCGCTATAAAGGTTTGGGAGAAATGAACCCTGATCAGCTTTGGGAAACTACGATGAATCCCATGAATCGAATGCTGAAGCTTGTCGAGGTTCAGGATGCGGAAGCAGCGGATAAACTCTTCGATATTCTCATGGGGGAGGAAGTTGAACCCCGAAAGCAGTTTATCCAAACCCACGCCATTGCGGTGAAAAACCTCGATATTTAGCTTATTTCTCTTCCTATGGCGTCGCATTTCCTCAATATACCCTTCGGGTACGCCTCGTCGATGCTCCTTGTAGGTCAAAGAAATTATTTTCAAAATACTTATTGACTCTGCATTCAGGAAACGGTATAGTACCTCGCACGATATGTTCGCCCGCATTAAAACATTTTTCGAAGAGTCGCGGCAAGAGTTCCGCCACATCAACTGGCCGACGTTTGCAGAAACGCGGCGTCTTACTTTTGTGGTGATCGGTTTTTCGCTCGCGCTCTCGGTTTTTCTCGGGCTTCTGGATGTTGGCTTCAGAGAACTCCTCGGGAAATTTATTTTTTAAATTATGGCAAAGAAAGAGACAGGAAAGAGTCCGTTGATGGGCTCGGGTAAGAAAGAACGGCACTGGTACGCGATCCATACCTATTCCGGCTACGAGGACGCGGTTGCGCGGTACTTAAAGCAGCGCGTCGACTCGCTCGCGATGAACGACAAGATTTTTGCCGTGGTTGTTCCGAAAGAAAAGAAAATCAAAGTGAAGAACGGGAAGCGACGCGTGGTGGAAGAGAAGAGTTACCCCGGATATGTGCTCGTGGATATGATGCTTACTGATGATTCGTGGTATGTGGTCCGCAACACTCCGCGGGTGACCGGCTTCGTGGGTGCAGATGCCGCAACCCCAATTCCACTCTCTGAAGAAGAAGTGAATACGCTTATGAACCGGATGGGGGATAAAGATACGAAGTTCAAAGTTGATTTGCAGGTTGGGGAGACAGTAAAAATAATTGACGGGCCGTTTAAGGATTACGACGCGAAGGTTTCCGAGATTGATTCTGAAAAAGGAAAAGTGAAGGTGCTCGTTCCAATCTTCGGTCGCGAGACGCTCGTCGAGCTTGACTCACTTCAGGTGCAGAAACTCTAGAATAGCCACTAGCCAATAGTGATTAGCCACTGGCACGATTTGCAGAATTCGAAAAGTTCCGCTACCCTAGTGGCTATTGGCTAATAACTAGTGGCTAATCCATATGGCAAAAGCAATTAAAACCGTCATAAAGCTCCAGATTGAAGCAGGAAAGGCGAACCCGGCACCTCCTATTGGTACCGCGCTTGGTCCTCATGGCGTGAACATCGCGGGATTCTGCAAGGAATTCAACGACGCTACGAAAGAAAAGATGGGCGATGTGATTCCTGCTGAAATCACGATCTACGAAGACCGCTCGTTTACGTTCAAGCTAAAGACTCCACCGGCCTCGGCGCTTCTTAAAAAAGCCGCGGGTATCGAGAAGGGTTCGGGCGCTCCGAACAAAACAAAGGTGGGCAAGGTAACAAAGGCAGATATTCGGGCGATTGCCGAACGGAAGATGGAGGACTTGAACACCGACAACATTGAAGCAGCGATGAAGATTATTGAGGGAACGGCGAAGAACATGGGAATTACGGTTGAGTAAGGAACTTCGCAGCCCTTCCTTTCCGAAGTGCGCTCCGGGCCGCTAGGCCAAGTCTTACCCTTCGGAGAAGGGAGGGCTGCTTTTCGTTTTGTGCGCGTGGTTATTTCTCAAAAGTTGTGCAGCAAATTTGGAGCATGAATATTACGGTTGAGGAGCATCTTCTGTTTCTGACTATTAAAACGCCCTTATGGGGCGTTTTTGATTTAGCAAAAAACCTCTTATAATAAGCCTCATGGAATCAGGGAAGAAGGGAACTCTCTCGTCCCAGGAAATTCGTGCGTTGATCCAGGGAAACCATGTGGTGAATGGAAGCGTGGATCAAATTCAGCCGGCGAGCTTAGATCTTACCGTTGGCGATAAAATTTATCGGTTGCC
>JBBTVP010000051.1:0-14110 GCA_038063175.1 Patescibacteria group bacterium | reverse complement strand
GATTGATTTCCGTATGCAGCCGAATGCGGTGCGCGTGATACGCGAGCTTCGTCGTGCGGGGAGTCCGAAAAAAGCGAAATTACTCGCGCGCTTTTTTCGTACGGGCAAAGGCGAATATGGCGAGGGAGATGTTTTTGCAGGCGTTATGGTTCCGGAGTCACGGAAGATTGCAAAGCGAAACCAGAACATTTCATTTTCTGAAATTCAAAAACTTCTCTCCTCACCCATCCATGAAGCGCGACTCATTGCGCTTCTCATTCTTGTGTGGAAGTTTGAACACGGCAATGCTTCCATTCGAGCGCACATTTATCATTTCTACCTTTCCCATTCGACTCGAGTAAATAATTGGGATCTTGTGGATCTCTCGGCTCATAAAATTGTTGGAGAACATTTAGTGAATCGTTCCCGCGAGCCACTCTACCGACTTGCGAAATCAAAGAATCTTTGGGAAAAACGTATTGCGATTATCTCTACGTTCGCCTTTTTGAGGCGTGGCGAGTGGCGTGATTCAATTCGAATTTCCGAAAAGCTTCTTGATGATCCCCACGACCTTATCCATAAAGCAGTTGGTTGGGTGCTTCGGGAGGTAGGGAAGCAGTGCAGCGAGTCAGCGCTCGAGCGGTTTCTGAAAGCACATGGGCACCATATGCCTCGGACGGCGCTCCGCTATGCGATTGAACGTTTTCCGGAGAAAAAACGCAGAAGATATCTTACGAAGTGACTCTCTTGACCATTTATCTTGCTTTGCTAGAGAGAGAACTGCCACCCTCCGCACAATGCTTCCGATCATGGTATACTTTTCAGAACAGATAACAAATTATTTCAATAATATTATATGACACGGCTTGAACGATTTTCGGTCTTGGTTGCGGTGGTATTCCTCGTGCTTGTATTTTTAACGGTATCCGGATTCGGGAGGGATTTTATGAACTACATTGGTCTTTCGCTTTTTGCACCGCCGCCCCCCGCGCGGCTGCAAATTGCCTGCGGCATCAATATCCTGAATGAGCCGTATCTCACGAACCCAACCCACAATCAAGTTACGTTGAGTCTCCGGCTCGGGAAACCAGGCATTATGTGGGCTGAAACGAGCACCGATGGGGTTACCTGGAGTGGAACACCGCAGCAAACTATTCCGCGCGATCAGCGTGCAGACTTTATCCTTTCGCTTTCGCCAAATACCGCGTATCAATACCGGGTTGCATGCGTGAATTCAGATACGGGTACCCCCGAGTACTGGTTTCAAAATTCTTTCCGTTCACTTCCTTCGCCGGGAGCCCCGACGGCATTCCGGTTCGCTTATCTCACCGACACGCACTACTTCCAGCAATATGCGAAGGCATACAATGGAGATGCTTCCGGAATAGAAAATGTACAGCAGACGGTTGCGAATATTCTCTCGTGGAATCCGATGTTTGTCATATTCGGCGGAGACCGGATGATGCCACATTGTTTGAATTGTCAAAACTCATCAGTGGATGGAGAAAGCGCGGGTGTGAACACGGCAAAAACGGTGCGCCAGGCCGAACTTCGGAATCGCCAGACCATTCGAGAGTTTCAAGATCTTTTAGCGCGGGTACCCGGAGTGTTTTATAACGGCAATCACGAAGGCGAAAATGGCTTCATGCAAAATATCGGAGTCGCAAAGTGCGGCTATCGTCTGGACACTGATGATGTGAGCGAAGCAGCCCGTCTCAAGTATCTTCCGAGTGCCGCGCTTACGTATCCGGGAGGCGATAGTACTGGCAATTACTACAGTTTCGAGGTTGGCTTGGCACAATTTACCATCATCGATGTGATGAAGTATCAGTCAACGCTACCTTCGGTTCCTCACGCGTGGAACCTTGGTGCTGCGCAAGGAAATTGGTTTGGCAACATCCTTGCTTCAAGTAACGCCCCGAGAAAATTTGTATTTGCCGAACACCTCGTGGGTGGCGGCGCGGGAGGACCGCCGGATTGCAACGGAGAATATTGGTACGGCAGGGGACAGCTAAAATCAAAACCAAGTGGCACGATACTCGGCCCATTTTTGGGACAACAAGAGGAGTTAAATCAGGCGATGCAGCAGGCAGGCGGGGCAATCTGGTTCTCTGGACATGACCACGAGGCGCTTTTCGGAACTGATTTCGATATCGACGGCGACCCCACGGGTAATTATTATATTCTTGGTGGGCGGGGAGGCGATCATTCTCCTAGCTGGGCAAGCGATCCGGGGGTGATCAGTCAGTATGACTACAACGAAAACGGAATTGCCGACTACGACGAAACAGTAGATCACGCGTCAAACAAAGGTGGATTTTGGCTCGTTGACGTTCAGCAAAACGGAAATACGATGTTTCAATACATTGCAACCAATACGACGAACGGAGACGAAAACAACCAGCCCGTGATCACAAAGATTATTCAGTAAGAAGATTGAAGATACAAGCGAACCGCCCTCCCTCGGGGAGTGCGCTCCGGGCCGCTAGGCCAAGTCTTACCCTCCCCTCCAGGAGGGCGGCTCGTGTAGGTAAATAGTTTGGGAATAAGCTATAGTTATCCACAGTTTATACATAGTATATATGGTGAGTATATTATGTATGTTATTATTGCCCTATGGACATCGAGCGGCTCACCGCAAAACAGAGGAGTTTCTATGAAGAGTTACGTTCGTTTATCGAACGGAACGGTGAAGCGCCAACGATTGCAGAGTTCATGAAAATACGAAAGCTTGCGTCGCCGCGTGCGGTGACTCAATACCTGGATATCCTCGAGCGGAAAGGGCTCATCGTGCGGGAACGCTATGGTACTCGGGGGATCAAGCTGCGAAATTCGCATATTGAACAAGAATTTAAAACAGTGCTTGTTCCGGTAATCGCATCAGCCGGATGCGACAACGTGAGCGTGCTTGCCGAGCAAAATTTCAATGATTATATCTGTGTGTCGAGTGAGCTATTGAAGGGCAGGCCAAAAGAGCGCGTGGTGAGCATCCGCGCGATCGGTGCTTCTATGGATGAAGCAGGGGTAAATGACGGAGACTATGTGCTTGTAGAACATACCGAGGCGGTAGAATCTGACGATCTCGTCGTTGCGGTGATTGATGGGTTCGCAGTCATTAAAAAAATAAGTTTTGCGAATAATGCAGTGATTTTGAGCCCGGTTTCTTCCGACCCAAAATATAAACCAATTATTCTTCGGCGAGACTTTCGGATTTTCGGAAAAGTGATTGACATTATCCGCATGCCACAGAAAGGGGATTTGGAAGTGGTGCCGATATATACGTAATTGTAGGCAAAAATAAAAAAGGTGGCCCGCCAAACGTCGGATTGATGAGGGTTAAGGAGGACACCCTCTCCGTTGCGTCTGACGAGCCGTAATGGGAATCTCTTAGTACATACCATGCTATTTCATAATTTCAAAAAGAGCGTCCCCCACGAATGGTGAGGGACGAATGCGGACGGATGACGTCACCTGGGAACCACAGTGGATCCCCGAGGTTGATGGCTGAGAGCCACACAGAAATCAGCCGATGGCTGATGAATGGACAACGGGCGGTGAAAGATGAAATGGCCCGGGCGAAGTACGACCGTTGTCCCTTCGTCCGTCACATCATGCATCTCTCCGGCGAGAACGATGGTGAGCTCACCGTAGAAATCATTCCCGATGTGTTGATGTCGAGGCGTGATCGTTCTATCGATGCACGTAAGGATCCAGATCTCGCCACTCTCTCCATTGCTGGTGATGATTGAATAGCCAATGCGGCCATGTCCATCAGGGTCGTGGTCGATCCTGAATTTCAAATGATGAGCGCTCGCTACCTCGGCTGCTTGCCCGATAGTGGTGAGGTGCCGCATATCTTCCCTTACAAAGGCGAAGGGATGTATGGGGATGCATGAGTGCGTGGTGGGGCTCACGAGTAGACTCCTCCTGTTGTGGTGGGTGCCATCAAAAATGATAGTGAAATAATTTTATTAGCACAAGTCTTTTGGTAACATAGAATTATGGAAAAGAATTCAGTTCAGATGGCTACGTTTGGTGCCGGGTGTTTCTGGGGCGTTGAAGAGCTCTATCGAGAAATACAAGGCGTTCAAGAAACCGCGGTTGGATACATGGGCGGCACGATAGAAAACCCGACGTATGAAGTGGTATGTTCTGATCGGAGCGGACATGCTGAAGTGGTGCAAGTGACTTACAATCCGAAAGAAGTTTCCTACGAAAAACTACTCGAGATTTTCTGGGAAAACCATGATCCTACGACTCCGAATCGCCAGGGACCCGATATTGGAACCCAGTACCGATCAGTAGTTTTTTATCACACCGTAGCGCAAAAAGTGGCGGCAGAATCCTCGAAAGCGATGATCGAGATATCTGGAAAATATAAAAAGCCAATTGTGACCCAGATTGTTCCCGCAGAAACATTTTATCGGGCTGAAGAATACCATCAGAAGTATTTAGAAAAGCGGGGACTGGGAACGTGCCATACGTAGGGAATAGCAATGAACGTGACGTTACGCCATTTCGTTTTGTGTGTTATTATGAAGGTATTATGAAAAAAACAACCATCGCGATTATTGCCGTTGTCGCCATCGTCGTTATTTATGGATTCAGTGCGTATAACGGGCTCGTCACCGCGAACGAGAATGTGGATACCCAGTGGGCACAAGTAGAAACGCAGTACCAGCGCAGATTCGATCTCATCCCGAACCTTGTTGAATCGGTAAAAGGGATTTTTAACCAGGAGAAGGAAATTTTCACTGCGCTTGCCGATGCGCGGACAAAGTATTCCGGCGCCGCTACCGTTGACGCGAAAGCCGCTGCGGCAGGCGAGGTAGAAGGAGCGCTCGGAAGACTTCTTGCGATCATCGAAAATTATCCCCAGCTTCGATCAGCCGAAAATGTGCAAACACTCATGGCTCAACTTGAGGGTACGGAAAACCGCGTGAGTGTAGAACGAGGGCGATTCAACGAATCAGTGCGTGATATGAATCTTCGAGTAAAGCGGTTTCCTTCGAATATGTTTGCCGCGATATTTGGTTTCGATGAACGCGCATACTTTGAGGCCGTAGAAGGAGCATCGGAAGCTCCCACGGTAGACTTAGAATAATACATGAAATACGCCGTTCTCTTTCTAGCGGCGTTCATTGCGGTCGCTCCGACTCTCGTAAGCGGGGTCTCTGTATTGCCGCGACCGACTGGTTTTGTGGTTGATGCTGCAGATGTGCTTTCATCTGCTGATGAAGCCGCGCTTGCGGAAAAACTTACCGCATTTGAACAATCGAGTGCGCACGAAATTGCCGTTGCAATCATCCCCAGTTTAGATGGCGATACGATCGAAGGGTATGCGCTACGGCTCTTTGATGCATGGGGAATTGGTAAAGCGAAAGCAGATAACGGAGTTCTTATCCTTGTGGCGCTCGAGGAGCGTGAGATGCGGATTGAAGTTGGCTACGGTTTGGAAGGTGCACTCACCGATGCACAGAGCTACTGGATTATTCAAAATTCCATGAAACCTGCGTTCCAGGCGGGAAATTTTGCCGATGGGTTAAATGCGGCGGTGGATAAAATAATTGCGGCGACTCAAGGTGAAATAATTCTCTCTGCGACCGATAATCAAAATCCGCAGATCTCGAAATTTATTTCCGATGCTTTTTATTTCATCCCGTTTGTTTTTGTATGGTTCGCGAGTATTCTTGGGCGATCGAAATCGTGGTGGGCGGGGGGAGTGGCTGGCGGTGTGTTTGGAATTATACTCGGGGCAATTTTTGGATTTCTCTACATTGGCATCGTGTCGATCCTTATTCTCATCCCGCTCGGATTTTTCTTTGATTTTGTGGTTTCTCGAGCATACGCGAGAAATGCCGTGGGGGGTCACATCCCGTGGTGGGCAGGCGGCCATAGACGGGGGCCGTTCGGTGGTGGCGGTTTTGGGGGATTTGGCGGAGGAAGATCTGGCGGCGGAGGGGCTTCGGGAAGATGGTAAAAAACAACTATGACAAAAATTCCTTTCATTAGTTCCGTAACGGGCGCAATCTTGATAGTCATATTCCTTTTTTGGATGAATCGACAGGATAGTACAAATGGCGAGGTACGAGGAATAGTCTTACTTGGACCGATTTGTCCTGTTGAGCGTATTCCACCTGATCCAAATTGCGCTCCGAAGCCGTATCAGGTTTCGATTGATATTTACCAAATCCGGGGCGGATATCCCTTGAAGCGTATTGAGACTGAAAGCGATGGAACGTTTTCGGTAACGCTCGCCCCAGGTGAATACGAATTTCGACCCGCAGGTGAAACTCCATTTCCGATATGTGATCGCGAATCGGTGCGTGTAGATTCGGGGCTTACGTCAGAGATTAAACTTTTGTGTGATACGGGAATTCGTTGATATTAGTGTCGTCATGACTGCTCCTTGCCGAGAAATGGAAAATATGCTATATTCAATACCTATGAAGATAAAGTTACTTATCCCGTTAGCGGTAGTGCTCGTATTGATTGCGGGGGTGGTACTCCTCATTAATCCTGATGGCGCACCTCTAGATAATCCGGCAGAAAATAATAATGGGATAGCCCCGCCTCCGGCACCAACGGGAACTTCCGGGGCAGGAAATATCGCACCTCCTCCTACTTCGCAACAAACACCGCTCCCCCCGAAGATTCCCCCGAGCGTAGAGCAGAAAACTCCAAAAGCGCCGACTGAATTTACGGTTACTGCCGTGAGTTCTGGCAGGATAAAACTCCGATGGAAGAGCACAGATGCCCCCGTGGTAGATGGATTCCACGTGACGCGGAGTACCCGATCGGATTTTGCCGATGATAAGTTTATAGAACTTATTTCCGAGATCGATACCGTGCCGTTTTATTTTACGGGGTATGACGGCACCGTGGTTCCTGGGAAAACATATTGGTATCGTATGACCGCGTACAATGAAGCAGGGGACTCACCTGCAACTTCTCCGGTTTCTGTTACTCCTCCTGCGCTCCAGGGCGAAAATGTACCCAATCCCGTTTCGGTAACCATTTCCGGATTTGCGTATGCTCCGCAACACATTACCGTTCCCAAAGGAACAAAAGTGACTTGGACAAATTTGGACAGCGCGTCGCACACCATAACGTCCGATTCAGTGGCAGGTCCCACGAGTTCACTTCTCCCAGAGGGGGGAACGTACAGCTTTACCTTCACGGTTCCAGGAACGTACAGTTACCATTGTTCACCGCACCCTACGATGACGGGATCGGTCGTGGTTACGGAATAAGGCCGCGTTTAGTTCATTGCGTTCAAAACTCCTCGGAATTTTTCGAGGCAAGAGGTTTTGTAAGCGCTTTTTCTCCTCGCCGAAAGTCTGCCTGTCGGTAGGCAGGGCCGAAGTCAAAAAATCGCTCACAAAACCTCGGGAAAATATAAGTTGAAAGGGTGTTTCCGAACAACGCTCTGGTATTGACAAAGGATGATTATCTGGTAATATATATAAAGGTCCCGACAGCATCGCAAACAATAACAACTCACTTTTGGAGGTGGTTGAGTGTTGCTCTACATCAAAGATCGTCCAGTGCAGGAACGGCTCGCTGGTCTTCTGAATCGCGTGGAAACGGTGGTCAAGGCCACCGTGGAACGCCTCGCGGATTCAGCTCAAGAGGGCGGCTACTTCTGTCTCCTCGAGGAGACAGTGAGTGATCTCGAGGAGCCGGTGTGTGCTTTCGTTCTCATCTGCAACATCCGCATCGGTTCGCCGGCCAACCACAAGTCGGTGAAGTACTCCAAGTTGGCGTACGAAAAGGCCGTCCGGCTTGCAGCGTACCCGGACCACTTGAGCAGCTTCCAGAGCCGAAACGCATACCTGGATCGCTACGGCGGAGCGATCCGAACCATGCGCCACATCTTCTCGTTCTCGGGATTACCTGAACTCGAGGATGAAAGTGCCATGCTCACGGTCGCCCAGGAAGAAGATCTCTTCGTGTTCGGTCGCGACATCGAAATCGCACGCTTGAGCGGCAACCGCGCCTACCTCGAGAAGTTCGGCGCCACGCTCTAGCTCGGAGGGCTAGACCCACAACGCACAAGGGAATTCCGTTCCAATGGAGTTCCCTTCTTTATTTATTCAAGTAGAATAAATTCCCTTTGCCGCTTCGCTATTCGCTTTCGCGCGTTTCAAAAATGCGGTTTGCGCGTCTTTCACATTCGATTCTTTCCCGGACCAAATTTTGAGCGCTGCGTTTTGGAGCGCCCGCGCGTACGAAAACGTGAGTACCCACGGGTGAGGACCTCGTTTATTCATTTCATTTAAGTGTGCGGTTGCTTCCTCGTCGCTCTGACCGCCCGAAAGAAACGCAATGCCGGGAACATCTCCGGGAACAGCGCTCTTTAGGCACCGGAGCGTTTGCTCTGCTACTTTTTCAACCGGTGCTTTCACTGGGCACGTTTTTCCGCTTATCACCATGCTCGGTTTTAAAAGCAGGTGCTCTCTCGAAACTCCCTGTATTTGCATTTCATCGAAAACGATTCCGAGCGTTCGTTCGGTTACTTCGTAGGATCGTTCGATGGTGTGGTCTCCGTCGATCAATACTTCCGGTTCCACGATTGGCACTATTTCATTTTTTTGGCAGATCATGGCGTAGCTTGCGAGCGCTTTCGCATTCGCGCGGATGCAATCATCGGTGGGAATGCTCTCGCCGATTGTGATGACGGCGCGCCACTTTGCGAACCTCGCCCCGGCAGCTTTATATGTTTTAATCCGATCATCTAGTCCATCGAGTCCTTCGGTGACCACCTCACCTTCGCGGAGAGAGAACGGCACCGTTCCCTTGTCAACTTTAATGCCGGGGATGATGCCTTTTTTCTTTAAAAGCTCCACGAGAAACCCTCCTTTTTTTGCGTTTTGAAAAAGCGTTTCTTCGTAAAGAATTACTCCGCTTATGTAATTTTCAATTCCATCCGTCGAGAAAAGCATTTCGCGGTAATCACGTCGCGTTTCTTCGGTAGAAGGAACAGAAACGCCCGCAAACCGTTTTTCAATGGTTTTCGAACTCTCGTCTGCCGCGAGAATACCTTTACCAGGATCAAGGATGGCGGCAATCGTTTCTTCCATCAGCTTCGAAGCAGTAGTCATGGCTTAATTCTAGCGCGGCAGATGCCGAGTTTCCAGGAAGCGAACGAGCCGTGGGTTCGAAGACATGACCACCGAGTGGGTAGTGCTGTAATGCGATCGTATGACAACGCCGTCAATCAAGGGTCCGGAAATGACTCCGGTCGCGGTAAATGTCACTCGGTTTCCTTTTGCAAGATCTTCGCTGTTGAATATAGTATCGAAGTTGGTTACTCCCGCGGATTTTAACCTTGCGATATGCGTTGCATCCTTTGGTTTCCATTTCGCGAGAATTTCACCCCCGAGGCATTTCATCGCTGCGGCGCTGATCACGCCCTCGGCGCTCCCGCCGATTCCCATAAGGAGATCAATAGGGGATTCGGGGAGACATGTGGCGATTGCCATCGCGATATCTCCATCGGTAAATAGCTGAACTCGAGCACCGGTTTCACGAATTTCATTAATGAGGGTTGCGTGGCGTGGCCGGTCGAGTACGGCGACCGTGATTTCGGAGACGCTTTTGCCGAGTGCTTTCGCGGTTTTCGTAATATTTTCTTTTACTGATGCGTCAAGTTGGATTTCATGTTTTGCCTTTGGACCTACTGCAATTTTGTCCATGTAGGAATCAGCGGCGTGGTAGAGTGATCCCTTCGGGCCAGTCGCAATCACGGTGAGCGCATTCGGCCGGCCAAACGCAACGGAGTCAGTGCACTCGAGCGGATCAACCGCGATATCGAGCGTTGGCCCGCCATTTCCTTTACCGAGTTTCTCGCCGACGAAAAGCTCTGCGGATTCATCTTTTGCGCCTTCTCCGATTACAATTTCGCCCGTAAAATCAATTTCGTTTAAAGCATTTCGCATTGCGTCAACGGCTGCGGTATCGGCGGCTTTCCCGTCGCCTTTTCCAATCCATTGAGCCGCCGCAATTGCCGCAAGCTCGGTTACTCGTACAAAATCAAGCGCGAGGTGCGAAGTGGTTCCGTTCGTCGTGTCCCGGTGTGCACGATCTGGCACTGCTTTTCCCCACATGTGCACTATGCTACCAAATTTTTTGCAAGGATGTATATAATCACTGTATGTCCGAAGAAAACGATTGGAAGAAAAAATTGACCGCAGAGGAATATCGCGTACTTCGCGAAAAGGGGACCGAAGCGCCTTTCACCGGAAAATTTTTGAATGAACACGACGCGGGCATGTACCGGTGCCGTGCGTGCGGCCAGGAACTCTTTTCTTCGAATGCAAAATTTGACTCTGGAACCGGGTGGCCGAGCTTTACCGATCCGATCAACCTCAAGCATGTGGAATTAAAAGAGGATCGAACTCACGGTATGGCTCGGACCGAAGTGTTATGCAAAAAATGCGGTTCTCATCTTGGTCATGTTTTCGACGATGGTCCCGAAGGACGAGGCGGAAAACGATATTGTATTAATTCCGTTTGTCTTGAGCTTGAACGGAAAGACACGGGGAAAGCATAGGTCTTGTGCGTTGGTGATTTTAAGGTGTACGCTTTGAAGAGTTACTGCGCGCACGATGCGCGCAGGATTTGTTCCCACACTTTCGTGAGATGGAGGTTGCCGATGGCACGGCTCAAACAGCTGGGCAAAAGCGTGAACGACAGGCGTGAGATGGATGCCAACTATCTTGTCTTTCTCGATGTCGTTCGCAACATAACGACAGAAACAGGGATCGCAGTTACGCGTTTCTCTTGTATCAATGCGGCGAGACTCTCATCGCAACAGCACATTCAACTCGCAGGACTTGAGGAGCAGCTCCACGGTAGTATCATGCGTCTTCAGTCACTTCGGGATTCATTGGGACGACTACGCACTCCTTCCCTTGGAGATGCGTTTCGCGCTCGTCACGTGAACGGGAGAGTGAAGAGGAAGAGCTGATCGGCCGCGATCGGTACGTATCACGCTCACACGTACAAGGGCTCGCTGCGCAAGAAACGCGGCGAGCCCATTTTTCATATGAAAGCCGTAATTTGCTATAATAGCAGCATGATGGACACCCGAATTATTCCCGAGGGAAATCTTGCGGAAAAGGCATTGCCTCCACAGGGAGGGCCAGAAGAAAAGGGAACCCATCCCATTACTTCAGTACTAAAAAACACCTTTCTCGCGTTTCTCACCTCGGGCGCATTGAATGTTGCCATCTTTGTCGGGGCAAAAGGTGCCGGAGTAGTTTTTCTTATGCGTTCTCCCGGAGTGCCAGATGCGGAAGCCATTACCATTCTGCACGTGCTCATCTCAACGCTTGTCGGAACCATTGGAGCGGCAATAGTCTTCCGGATTCTTCTCCGGTTCGCAAAAAATCCCGTGTCGGCATTTCAGATTATATCGTTTGTAGTCCTTTTGCTTTCGTTTTCAGGGCCGCTCCTTCTTCTTCCCGACACTGATGTTCTTGGAAAATCAGCACTTGCCGTGATGCACGTTATCGTTGCAGTGGTTATCGTGCCCCTTCTCCTGCGGACGCTCCGGCCCCGATAATCTCTGCACCATGAGTAGAATAGTGTATAAGGCGTATAAAAAGAAAAGTGCCCTCTCGCGTCAGGAGCGCGAGAGGGCAAGTGGGCCCCCCCGGACCCACATCGGCAGGTGAGCTCAGGATTCTCACCTACATCTCCCCTTATCATATACCTTATGCAAATAGTTTTACAGTACCCTGTGGATGAGATATAGTTTTTTAAATTTCCGGCAGTAAATTTTTTTTATGGACGAACAGATTATTCTCATCTTTCAATTCATCGTATTTATCTTCTCCGTGATGATCCATGAGATCTCGCATGGTGCGGTGGCGCTCCGGCTTGGCGATCCAACTGCTAAAAACGCCGGACGTCTTACCCTGAACCCGATTAAGCACATTGATCTCTTTGGTTCTATTCTTTTGCCGCTTCTCCTTGTTACGATTAAAAGTCCATTTCTTTTCGGCTGGGCAAAACCAGTTCCGTATAACCCCATGAATCTCCGGGATCCAAAGCGGGGATCGGGACTCATTGCTGCCGCGGGACCCGTAAGTAATCTCTTGGTCGCAGCATTCTTTGGGATCATCTACCGAATGATTGACGCTTCGGGGACTACCACGCCGGGAGCTATTACTCTTGCGGGTTTTGCCGCGAGTATCGTTGCGGTGAATGTGGCGCTCGCGCTCTTTAACTTAATTCCGATCCCGCCTCTCGACGGATCCGGAATCCTTTTTTCAATCCTTCCCGAGCGTTTTTCGGGGGTTCAGCATGTGTTGAGCCGCTATGGGTTTTATATCCTCCTTTTTCTTATGTTTACCGGAGGGTTTAACTTCATTACGCCAATTGCCCAGGCACTCTTCAGTGTCTTTGTTGGCTCGTAGGAATTTGGGTCTATTTTCAATGATTGACAGTAAATTCCGATGCTGCTATCGTAGCCAATACCGTTGCTTCTGGTGGGTTTCCTTCATCTTCGCGAGGCGTGAACCATAGCGCACTCCTTGCGGCCCAACTGGAAGCAACGGCCCATTTCTATTTTTTAAATGCCGACCATTAGGCAACTCGTCCGCAAGGGGCGAAAGAAAAGCGAATATAAATCGAAGGCCCCAGCCCTCCGGCGTTATTTTAATACCATCTTGAATCGCCCCGTGCGGTCAGCTTCGCCTTTTAAGCGCGGTGTGTGCACCAAGGTATTCACCACAACTCCAAAGAAGCCGAACTCGGCACTTCGAAAAGTTGCGCGTGTGCGTCTTACAAACGGCATGGAAATCACGGCATATATCCCCGGCGAAGGACACAACCTTCAGGAACACTCGGTGGTTGTGGTTCGCGGCGGCCGCGTAAAGGACCTTCCGGGAGTGCGTTACCACATCGTGCGTGGCGTTCTGGATACGAGCGGTGTTGAAGCGAGAAAACAGAGCCGTTCACGATACGGCGCGAAACGAGCAAAAAGTTGAATGTGAAATGTAAAACGTGACATGAAATTCGAAGAACTTTCCACCTGCCACATTTAACTTTTAACTAAACCATGCGTAAGAAACGAAACTACACTCGAGAGCGAAAGCCAGATATGAAATACGGAAGCGTGACGCTCGCGCGCTTCACGAACTACCTCATGGAGGGAGGAAAGCGGAGCACGGCCGAGCGGATTATCTACGATGCGCTCGACGAGGTAAAAGCGGAGACAAAGCAGGAACCACTCCAGGTATTTGAAAAGGCGCTTGAAAATGCAGCTCCAACCGTTGAGGTATCCACTCGTCGAATCGGAGGCGCAAACTACCAAGTTCCCCGCGAGGTTCGCATTGAGCGAAAGTTCATGCTTGCCGCGCGTTGGATCATCCAGGCGGCTCGCGCAAAAAAAGGAAAACCGATGGCGAAGAAACTTGCCGAAGAGTTTATTACCGCATCGAAGAACGAAGGAGCCGCAATCAAAAAGAAACAGGACACTCATCGGATGGCAGAGGCGAACCGGGCATTCGCACACTTCAAATTCTGAAAATTACAGGGTGTAGGGTATAGCCAATAGGGTATCGTCGGATTTTCTCCGTTACCCTTAAACCCTAAGCCCTCAACCCTATTTTTTATGGCACGGCAATATCCAATCGACAAAGTTCGGGACATCGGTATCATCGCGCACATCGACGCAGGTAAGACTACCGTCTCCGAGCGTATTCTTTTCTATACTGGAGTCGCTCACAAAATCGGAGAAGTACACACCGGAGACACCGTCATGGACTGGATGGAACAAGAGCGTGAGCGTGGTATTACGATTACCGCTGCTGCAACCACCTGTTTTTGGACGCCGACGTATGTTGCGACAAGTGACAAGGGACAAGCGACACGAAAAGAAGCAGAGAACCGCATCAACTTAATCGACACTCCCGGGCACATCGACTTTACCGTGGAGGTGAAACGGTCACTCCGCGTACTCGATGGCGCCGTCGTAGTGTTTGACGGAGTCGCGGGAGTAGAACCGCAATCTGAAACGAACTGGCGCTATGCAGACGAATATAACGTGCCGCGTATTTGCTTTATCAACAAGCTTGACCGCATGGGCGCGAGCTTTGTAAACAGTTTGCAATCGATCCGT
>JBBTVP010000050.1:0-9394 GCA_038063175.1 Patescibacteria group bacterium | reverse complement strand
AAACGCGAAATAAGACACTTCGGAAATTTGCTGAATTCAGTCGGGGTTCAACCAGAGCAGATTTTTAAGATCCTCCCCCATCCTGTACGCATTCGCGTGGGATAATGCCCCTAAATAAGACTGGAGCGATTGCTCAAGAGTTTCTTTGGTAATACGCCCCGAGTTGTGCTGACGTATTCGTTCGCGCATCTTTTTGAAAATACGTTGACGGGTTTTTGTTCGGAGTAAGCGATGGTGCGGGAATATAACATAGCCAAGAAAATCGATTCCCTGATAGAATGACCGCATAGTTACTTTCTTCGGATGCAGCTCGAGCGCGAGCTTGTCCGTAAGAAATCGGCTAATTTCTGGAAGGAGACTTTTTAAATAGGCATCACTTTCGGCAACGATAACAAAATCATCTGTGTATCGGGCATAATATTTTATTTTCAATCCATGCTTCGCAAATTGATCGAATTCGTTCAGGTAAATATTAGCGAAAAGCTGCGAGGTAAGGTTTCCAATGGGAATACCTCGCGCGGGGTGCGAACCGCTCTCTCTCTCTCTCTCTCTCTCTCTCGGGCTGTGCCGCATTGTAGCTGCCAACAATAGATTTGAGCAGCCACAGGGCATTTTCGTCTTTAATTCGTTTTTCCAAAATAGAAAGGAGAATTCTTTGATCCACGCTGTCAAAGAATTTTCTAATATCGCATTTCAAAGCAAGGCACGCCTTCTTTCTGTTTTTGCTTACGCCGAGGAGCATCTTTTGAAGCGCATCAACGCCTTTGTGCGATCCGTAACCAACACGACACGAAAAAGAAGTGGAAATAAACGTTGGTTCGAATATGGGGTTCAACACCGAAAAGACCGCATGGTGCAGGATGCGATCGCGAACAGAGGCTTTGTGAATGTGGCGTTGTTTCGGATCGGTGATGTAAAAACCAGTATATGGTCCGTGCTTGTACGTTTTATTTTTCAATTCGCGATGCAGGTTGAAAATATTCTCCTCCAAACTCCATTCAAATTCCATCACATCGCGCTTGTTCCGCTTATCACTCCGAAAAGCGTCCCAAGCTGAAAACAGATTTTCTGGCGAGATGATCTCATTAAAAATGTCGCGATAAATCTTCATACAATTATTATGGACGACTTCGATATTCCCATCTTCAGAAAATCATACGACCTCTATAAGGCGTTCTATAGCTATCGCACCCTAATTCCTAAGCAAGACCGCTACACAATTTGGCAGCGGTCCGAAGACCTTACGCTCGATATTATCGAGTACGTTCTTCTCGCGAGCCATGCGGCGAAGGGAGATAAGCTTCCCCTGCTTGAGAAAACGAGCGCAAAGTTGAATCTGCTACGGGTATTCTTGCGGCTCATGAAAGAAGTGAAAGCGCTCGATAATAAGAAATATACGACGATCCAAGAAATTATTGATGAGATTGGGAGAATGTTGGGAGGGTGGATTCGCTCAACTAAAGAGAAATAGAACAATGCCCCGCACATAGCGAGGCAGTTGTCCCATTGAGAAGCGACTTCGGAAGGAACGCAGACACGGAACCGTAGTTGTCGTTCGCGTTGTTGAACCAGTTCGTGTTGAACTTCAGCTTGCCGTCGTTGAAGTTGAAGATCGGTGCGTTCACGAACTTACCGTCAGCGTCCGGATATTGCTCTCGCCCGCCCATACGCACTGAAACGCGAGGTTTCCTGTCCCGCTTAGCGGCGACTCATATCCTCTTGTTTCTGAATTTTATTCGGGAGCAGTCCGGCTTTGCCGGACATCTCCGCTGAGCAAGAGCAAGCAGTAGTCTCCTCAATGCAACGCACTCCTCGAAATACATGATCGCGAGGATTCTGGTTGTTCTCTTTTTTGAAGAGAGAGTTCGGTGCCGGCAATCCGTAAACTGCCGTCCATAAACCTAATCTCCACATAAGTATATAAAAAGAAATCTGTTTTGAAAAAGAAAAGAGGAGTTGTCCGATGGACAACTCCTCGTAGATCGCGCGGATTCAAGAATCAATTTCGCAAAAGGATTCAAGAATCCGAGATGCAAGGTTCAAACTCTACTGCGGAAGGAACGCAGACACGGAACCGTAGCCGCCGCCCGCGCCGCTGAACCAGTACGTGCGGAACCCCAGCTTGCCGACGTCGAAGCCGAAGAGCGGCGCGTCCACGAACCCACCGCCAGCGCCCGGAGCGAACTCATCGCCAGCGCAGTCCACATGGAGCTGCTCCCAGCGAACGAACCGTTCGGGATGGGTGAGCGCCATGCAGCCGACTGCGAAGGCGCCCAGACCGAACTCGTTCGCACCCATGACTTCACGAGCGCGGCGAACCGACTGTCCTCGATGGAGCTTGCCGAACTGCGCCGGCACGATCAGGATGTCGCCCTGCTGCGTCTCGGCGATGACGTCGAGGGCATGGAGTGTCCGTGCGTGCTGGCGAAGACGATCCGTTGTGAGCTCGCCCTTGCGGTAGTTCACGAACTTCCGCGAGGCACCGAGTTTCTCCATCACGAGATTGACCGCGCGGCAATACCGTTCGGCAGGATCCGTGACTTCGGGGAAAAACCGCTTCGCGACCGCATCGAGCGACGGGATGGCAAACCATCCATCAGCGCCTTCGGGAAGCGTGAGCGTGGGCAGCACCTTCTCGATGAAGTCCGAGGTGAAACCGAGGGAGAGGCTGAACACCTTTGCGAGGATGTCCACCTGCTCACCGATCGGCTTCGGGCCGCGATACTCATCGGGGTAGGCGTAGCTCGAAGCGACTTCTTCGCTCGCGAACTGGTTCGAAACCGAGAACCTCGCGATGAGTTCGCGAAGCCCCGCTTGGAACTCGCCACCGTTCTCGTTCAGGCGCTGCGCCCGACCATCGTCGAGCTTTGCCTTGTCGTAGGCGTCCCTGCAGAGACTGGTGAACTTCAGACCTTTCGGATCGCTGGACGTGATCAATGTCTGCTTAGACATCGGCATCATCCTCCTTGCTGAGTAAATGTACTAGTCCCGATTCCGTCGGGAGGACGGGTTCCCTCATGGGGAAACTATGTAAAGTATACATTATATATGAGTATCTGTCAACTTCGCGTTTTCCCCTGTTTTATCGGATATAATCGCCATTTGAGATACTTCCAAAACAAGCCTTATACTGTCTCATTTGTCTCATTTTGACCCCGACCGGGACGGGTCAATTGATCCCCTATTCTGACCCCTAGAAAAGCCTTAGAATGCTTGTATACGGGTAGTTCTAGACCGGAGAACACAGCTCGAAGCCGCACATTGCGGCAGTTTCTAATGGCCGAAGGTCAAATTTAAAAGATGAAGGCTGAGATGCCGAATTCTTTAGAATTCGGCCACATCGAAGAAGGAAAAATATTAAATAGAAAAGCCCCGAGTGGTAAACCACCGGGGGCTTCGATCTGCGTGAGTTGGGCTGTGTGGCCTCAACTCAATTGTTGTTTTTTTGCTAGCCCATACGTCTCTACGAGGGTTACTGCATTCACCCCAGAGATTTCACGAGCTCCGAGCTTCTTGAGAACAGATCCCTCGAGAACCACTGCACTGTCCGTATTGCCGAAGAGCTCCTTGGGCAGGAGATCCTGCTTGAGGAACCCTCGCCATGCGCCTTGGTACTCGACGATAGCCGGTTCATCCGAGGCACAATTCAGGACGGTGTACCTGAATCCGCTCAACGCAGTGATCCACGAGGGTCCTTTGCTCAGATCCTCGATGGAAAAGGATTTGTTGTTCGCGGGAAATAATCCCTCCGACCACAGGCACTCGCCGGTTCTGGCTCGGTACGCGACCTCTCGCTTACCGTCTTGGGTTCGAAAGATCACGCCTCCCTCGAAGACGAAAAGAGCGGCCGAAGAGTTGAAATCCCTTTCGTATCCGACGCCTTCTTCCATGATGGCGGCGTTGAACCGATCCGAAAGTTGGCGTCCGGTCACGTCTCGTAGAGTGAACTGAAGCTTCATTGCGATTCTCCTGCCGTTGAATTCTGGAGAGCTCATGCTCACCAGGCCGAATTTCGGCACACAATACCCCTCTAAAACCTTCTTTTTATAAGTTTGAGCCCGCACCTTCCGGTGCGGGCTTTGACGACGAACCCAGGCGCTAATGCTCTGGATTCCTTTGCAATCTGATCACGTAGTCTCCTCGGCGTGAATCCAAAGGAGTAAAAGAGTTTCCAAATTGCGACTCCCCCACTGTTCTCTACCGTGTGGTCGCGAAGCGTTTCTCGGGAATAGGGAACAGGAATCACGTGGCCATCCTGTTCTGCCAGTGCTCTTGCCGCGAGGCGAACCCCGACGACATTTCTCTCGCCGAGAAGAAACGTCGCTTCCTCCAAATCGATGCACGTCATGCTGCCTCCTTTTGTTGTGAATGTAGGGGGGATTAGCCCTGCTTCCCGAGATAACCAAAGGATGTTTGTTCTGTAACTCGCAAAATTCATCAAAAAAACATTTGTGGTAAAATCATTCTGTATGGACGAAGAAAAAAGACATCGTTTTGCGATGTACCTCCGAAATTTTATTTTCGGCGTAGAAGATAGTCTTGTCTCGACCGTGGGACTCCTTTCGGGAATTGCAATTGTAAATACTCCAGCGAATACCATTGTCCTCACCGGAGTCGTTCTCATCTTCGTTGAAGCGTTCTCTATGGCCGTCGGAAGTTTTCTTTCGGAACGCTCATCTGCTGAATACATGGCGCGGACTAATGACCACATGCAACCTTCGGCGACCGCAGGTGCGATTATGTTTATCTCGTATTTTGCTGCCGGGTTCATTCCCCTCTCCCCTTACCTTCTTATGACCCCAGACCGCGCATTCATGATTTCCATCCTCCTTTCGCTCATTGCTCTTTTCGTTTTGGGTAGCGTGAGCGCGCGTCTCGCGAAAACAAACTTGTTCCTGACTGGTGTGCGGATGCTATTAATCGGCGGTATTGCGATTGCCGTTGGGGTAACGGTTGGAAAGCTGATTGGCTAATTTAGTTACTTTTTTGTTTACTGTTAGTTTCAATACATATGACTAAAAATCCAATTTTTAACGCAGTCGGCGCAGCACTCTACATCGCCCTGATAGTCACGCTCATAAATTCGATCACTCGTTTTGCGGGACCAACGGAGACAATTCTGATCCCAATGGCAATGCTTTCGCTTTTCGTCCTCTCCGTTTTAGTTATGGGGTATTTCTTCATATACCAGCCGCTCCGGCTCTACCTTGATGGAGAAAAAATGTCTGCTGCTACGCTTTTTCTGAAAACAATTGGCTCATTCGCGGTTATAACAGCCCTGTTTATTATCGCCATGCTCGTGAGCGCGGGAGGAAAATACTCTTCGTACAAAGACATCTCATACATCATCGACGGAGAAACTGTTCTTTTGAAAGACGGAGTTGCGGAAACAGAAGTAGCGCCTGGATCTGCCTCAAAAATCACTACCCACTTTTTTGGAAATGAAGCAAAAGGTGATTTGAACAGCGATGGAATTCCCGACCTTGCCTTTCTCCTCTCTCGAGATGGAAGTGGTAGCGGAACATTCTACTACATTGTTGCTGCACTCCAGACCGAAAAAGGCGGCTACCAAGGTACAAATGCGATTCTACTCGGTGACCGAATTGCGCCGCAGACAACCGAAATACGAAATGGCGAAGTGATTGTAAATTATTCTGACCGTAGATCAGGAGAGGCAATGACCGTGAAACCTTCGGTGGGCGTTTCAAAGTACTTACGGGTTTCGGGAAATACTCTTTTGGAAAGTAGATAGCGCTAGCGTCTTGGGCGGCGTGGTCTGAAATTTCTTCGATCGTCAAAACGTGGAGGATGAAGGCGCTGTGCTTGATGTATTCCTTCCCGGTTTCCCGGCAACGGGTGTTGCGGGGTAATCGGCATCCGTGGCGGCGGAAGATCTGGAAGGCGCGAGAGCGGAAGTGTTGCGCGGATAAGTCGTTCAATGCTTTTTACATCTCCTCTTTGATCCGGTGTTGCAAATGATATTGCGTGCCCTGCGGCGCCCGCGCGGGCAGTTCTCCCGATCCGGTGCACGTAGTCTTCCGGATTACTAGGCAGATCATAATTTAGAACAAGCTCAATCCCCTTCACATCGATTCCTCGTGCCGCAATATCGGTTGCGACAAGGATCCGGTACTTACCGTTTCTGAATCCATCGAGCGCTTCGCGCCGTTGGTTCAGGGATTTATTTGAATGAATCTCGGCGGCAGTGTGTCCGAATGAACGAACACTCGATGCAATTTTTCTCGCGCCAAATTTTGTGCGAGAAAATACTAAAACCGACCCGTGGTACTCACGCAACACTTTCTCGAGAAGCCGCGATTTGTCTGGCTTTGAAACAAAGAAAAGTTCTTGCGTCACCCGCTCGGTGGTGGTTCCTGACGGTGCAATTTCAATCCGCACTGGAAGCTTCATATAGGACTGGGCAATACTCACGATTTCATCGGGCATCGTTGCTGAGAAGAGCATTGTTTGGCGCTCTCGGGGAACAGTGGTAAGAATTCGCTTCAGCTGCGGAGCAAATCCCATGTCGAGCATGCGATCCGCTTCATCGAGTACAAGGACTTTCGTGGCGCCGAGAGAGATCGTGCGCTGCTCAAGGTGGTCAATCATTCTCCCGGGGGTGCAGATTACAATCATGGGATTCCGCCGGAGCATCTGGATCTGGCGTCCAATCGGCTCTCCGCCGATCAGGCGCGCCGTTTTTATACCGAGCGGTCCGCCTACTTTTTCAAATGTTTCCTGAACCTGGAGCGCGAGCTCCCGCGTAGGAAGGATGACAAGCCCTCGCTTTCCCTGAAGTGCCGCCTGAATCATGGGAATGCCGAATGCAAGGGTTTTCCCGGTGCCGGTCTGGGCGAGTCCTATCAGATCTTTTCCTTCGAGCCCGTGCGGAATGGATTTTCCCTGGATTGGCGTCGGAGTTTTAAAATTCAGCCGGTCGAGGACGGAAATGATGTTCGGCGCAATGCCGAGCCCATAGAAACTTGCTGCTTCTCCCATGTGGCGTACTCTACAACGAATTGTGAGAATTAGCGAGCATTCGCTCATTTTATCGACGTAACGATGTTGTGAAGGATTTTTCTTTGACAAAACTTTTCCCAGGAATAATATATCTTTCAGAACCCTCCGTTGTGGAGGTAGTCCCCCTGGATTCAAAAGGAGAATCGTCTCGTGACCGATGTACTTCCCAAGACAACGGTTTTCAAGTCGCTACCACGTGCGGGCTTCACTCACATAAGCGATCTTCCCTTTGTTGCTTCCACCGGCAACGGGGCATCCACGCATGGAGTGATCGCGCGTATCAGGGATCATAGTCGCAAGGAATCCCATGGCTTCAACGATCGTCGCATTGTGGTGGTCGACTCGAACGGGCGTATCTGGATGAAGGACGGTACACCCACATCCCACGACCTCAACTTCATTACGAACCTTTACCCGAAGCACTCACGTGTCCTCCCTGGCTTGAACGGAGAAGTGCTCGAGCCCGAGCATCTCGATGCTCGCCGCAAGAATCCCATCTGCGGGATTAACTGACGCACCTCACCGGTGTAATCGCACACGACCTCGCCACCTTGGCGGGGTCGATTTTTTTCGTCCGACCGGTGACTATGGCACGATCGTGCCATAGTCGCTTTGCGAGGTTATCTAAATCACACGATTCGAAATATTTTCTTATTTGATTTCAAAATACTTTTGTTATGAAAATAATTGCGGCGCCTACTCTGTTTAGAGCAAGCGCCGCGTGCGTTCCTTGTTCGCGCGAGCCGCGAACTAAGGAAATTTGGCGATAGTCCCCACTTGGGACTCTGGACCGCCGGCTTCTGGATTCAGACCGTGGACGATGTCAAATTCGCCGGACGATCCAGACGAGAATGGCCCAGCAAGCGCCTCTCCGTTTGTGTCGGTCACGAGATCTTGTCCCGTGATCCATCCATCGAGTCCGACGATGCGGACTGCGACAGTTTGGTTCGGTGATGGCGGTGCCGTGGTAACAAGGACGGTGTAGTCCCCGAAACCGATCTGCACGGTCGCACCGATAGTGAATTCCGGTACAGGAAGTCCCATCGACGGAACGAGTCCGCTTGAAAAGCCAACACGGAGATTCTCGGAGAGAGAATGCTTCCGTGTGAGCCCTTCTGCGAATGCCCAACCGGCGTAGGTGAGTTCCAATCCGTAGGAATCTGCGTAGATGCTTGCGGGGGCGAAGTGGTTGAATGCGACTCCTTCGATGTCTGCGAGTCCTTGGCTCGCGGAGAGATCGACGACCACAAACGATCCCTGACTCATTCCCGATTGCGCAGGGAGTGAATCCATGAGAATCGTCGAGGCGAATCCCGATGCAAACGTATCGAACCATGCAATGGCTCCGAGCGTTGAAGCGTCGAGCGTCTCGACTGAAGCCCCGTCTGCGACAAGGGCTTCTTCGTAGAGATCGAGACTGAAGCGCGCCGCTCCGAAGACAATACGGATTGAATCCGCTGCGTTGTCCTCGAAGTCGTGGGCGACTGCTCGATAGAAGCCGGGGAACGTGGATGGGTCCGGGGGAAAGGGAAGACCAACGAGCTCCATGGTCAGTGCTCCGTTCATCGTCCCAATCATGCGATCAACAAGCGGCAAGCTTGCGAACCCGAAATTGATCGGACTACCCGAGGGTGTGTGCCCGATCGCAACCACTTCTCCGTTCATAGCCCGTTCGACGAGCCAGCGGAGAACGTCAAACCCGTCGTACTCGACGGCGGCAGTCGCGAGGACTCCATCAAAATCGAGTTGACCGAACACATTCTCGTCGATGAGCCACGTGTCGCCCATCCCGTGAACCGTGAGCATGCCTGCGGCTTTTGCCGCTTGTTGCGCGACGGTTCCCGGTGAGAAGGTTCCACCCGTGAGTTGCCCCACGAAGAAATTCCTCCATGGCGAATAGGAAGATTGCGCTCCCTCCGTACGAATGACTCGGACCTGAATTGTGCCCGTTTCAACTCCAGTTGCCGGATTCACCGCACCGAGCGGAATCGCGATCCGGAGCAACGAAGATGACTCTTCGATTGGAATCCGCCGGAAGCGGTACCCCGATCCGAGATCGAACTCGACGTCGTGATACCAGCTACTCGAGGTGGCATCTACGATTGCGATGTCCATGATTCCTCCGCCGATTCCCTGTGTGGCGTGAGCCACCTGGGGATCCGGCGGCGGCGGAAGTGAATCGCCGCCGCCCCCGCCACCACCGCATGCCGAAAGCATGACCGTGACAGCGAAAGCCATGTAACTGTTCTTCAAGCAAACCCCCAAAGCATGGTGCCTAGTTGTCAATAAATTCGGGCGGGCATCACTGCCACAAACTCCCCCGAATTCCCTTTTGAATCCGAACGTTTTTTCGGCGAAACTGCTGGTATGACAA
>JBBTVP010000049.1:0-18453 GCA_038063175.1 Patescibacteria group bacterium | reverse complement strand
AAAAGCAGACGGCTGACTACACCGCAATGGTCATGCTAAGCAGATTCGGGAGCGAAGAAAACTTGAAAATATTCGTGCATCCGAATCCCGTGAACGAGCGGCTCCTGTTTCATGAGATTTGCGGGCGTGCAATCTTATTGAGCAAAACCTTAGGCAGGGGGCATATCCCGACAATACTTGTCGAAGACGTTGGCTCGCAGAGCTATATCGTGCAGGAGCTGAAGCGACTGGGCGCGTCTGTCGAACCGTTCAAGGTACTCGGCGACAAGCGCTCCCGGTTGAGCGCGGCCGCCGCGCACATGGCGGCGAAGAGAATATTCTTTCCCGAGGAAGGCGCTGAAATACTCATAGATCAGCTTCTTCATTTTCCAGGAGTAAGTCACAACGACCTTGTGGATGCGTATTCAATGGGCGTATTGAGAATCCTAGATGACGAAGCGCGTGCGCCGATGATCTCGTAGGAGATTTTACCGATAATCCTCGACGATCATCGTGTATGTTCCGATCGAACGAGACTCGATGTAATACTCGCCCTTGCCATAGATGATGGTTTCATCTTTAACGGAACTGACGCCATTCATAATGATCTCGTAGTCATATGAGGCGCTGCCAACCTTATAGGCAAGCGCCGTACAGGAACTTCCCGTACATTCATATTTCACCTTGAATCGATCTCCAGTAATCGTAAATGGCTCTGATGTTTTGGCTCCGCTACCGCTAAAGATAAATACCTGCTGGTATGACTTCGGTGCGGGAGCGGGTTTGGGTGCGGGCGGCGGAGTCGTTGGTTTCGCTACTGGTTGCGCTGGAGGAGTCGTAGCTGGCGGAGTAACGGAATTTGCCGCCTGCGTATTTTCATCTATCTGTTTCAGTATTTCGGCGGTTGGCTTAATGGCGCCGATAATCGGTGCGGCAACGACGAGTATGAGTACAATAACGAATTTGAGCGGACCCGAAAGCGCGAAGTTCCATTTCTGTTTCGCGAATGCATTCGCGGGCGGGAGAAGAATCAATGCGGCGACGATAAATAGCGCCCCCATTACGAATGAGTTAAATATCGTGATTAATCCGATGAGCCCGAACACCACCGCGAAGATCCAGCTTACGACCAAGCGGACCGTCATGCGCTTCGACTCATTATTTTGTTCGTTCATTTTGAACAGTTAATTTTGTAATGTGCTGACTCGGGAAACACAAAGCTCCCAGCCAGCGATGGCCTTGCGGCCACCTACACGGGTTTCCCCGCATAGCCTCAACAGCGCTCTGACTAGGAGCTTTCTGCTGTTGAGGACTTGAGAGCCATGCCGCCGGTTAACACCAACGGTTTAGGCCTGCCTTGCGGCTATTCAGTTGTTAATTCAATGATACCTCGCGACCTTTGAGCTAGTCCATGTCTTAGCTTAGTTTCTTGGGTTTGTGAAACCTTGGGTTACCAACAGGGCCTGGACTTATGAGGATGGGTGCGTCATCTCTTGTGTCGTATGGAAAACACAAGCGTTTCAGGGGTCCCAGGAGCTAGGGCCGAACAGATCCAACCAAAGGTCAAATACTGCCTATATGCCCGGAAATCGAGCGAAGCTGATGAGAAGCAGGCGTTGAGTATTGATAGTCAGGTGAAAGAGATGCTCCAGATTGCGGAGCGCGACGGCTTGGGAATCATAGACATACGCCGCGAGTCACATTCCGCAAAGGATTCGGGGCAGCGACCGGTGTTTAATGAATTGCTGAAAGATCTTCGGAGCGGCAGGTATACTGGCATCCTTACCTGGGCGCCGGACCGTTTGAGTAGGAATGCCGGAGATTTAGGATCACTCGTGGATCTTATGGATCAAAAACTGTTGGTCGAAATAAGAACCTACGGTCAGCGATTTACGAACTCACCGAACGAAAAGTTTCTCCTTATGATTCTTTGTAGTCAGGCGAAACTCGAGAACGATAACAAAAGCGTGAACGTGAAGAGGGGACTTCGGATGCGCTGTGAGATGGGATTGTGGCCCGCGCCCGCGCCGACCGGCTATCTCAACGAAAAGCGCATTGATCGGAAAGGATACGTGATGGTCGATCCCGAGCGCGCGCCGATTATTAAGCAGATGTTCGAGAAAGTGGCGCATGAGAGCTGGAGCGGGAGAAAGATATATCACTGGTTAAAATTTGAAATGAATTTTCGGAGCGCGACGAGCAATAAGCCGCTCACCCTGAGTAATATCTATCGGTTACTCCAGACGCCGTTTTTCTACGGCGTCTTCGAATATCCATTCGGCAGTGGGAACTGGTATCAAGGGAAACATGCGCCGCTTATTACCCGCGAGCTTTACGAGAAGGCTCGAGAAAAACTGAAGCGATCGGAAATAAAATACGTCGACAAGCAATTCGCTTTTACAAAGCTGATGACGTGCGGGCGATGCGGATCAGGAATAACCGCCGATGAGAAATGGAAGAAGCTTGCGAGCGGCGACATGGCTCGCTACGTCTACTACGGTTGCTGTCGTTCAAGAGATAAAGGATGCAAAGAGGGCTATATGAGAGAAGAAGAAATCATCAAGCAACTCGTGACGCTTATCGGAGAACTAGATATGAACGAAGGAATTATCAAGAAAAAGTTCGACGAAGAATATAAGCGCATGGCGAAATTTCAGAAAGCCTTTCTGAATGTAAGCGACAATGGGTCGCTCGAAAAAGAATTCGACTCAAAACGCTATGCGGCGCACATACTTAACGGAGGGACGGTCGAGGAAAAGCGCGAATTGCTAGGATGCGTGAGAAATAAACTCATTCTTAAGGAGAAAAAAGTAAGTCTTCAAGAAACCGTGGATAACTTAAAAGGCAAAAGTTCCCTTTATGGTTTATAATGTTTGTATATGAAGCAACCCTATAAAGAAAAACCCAAACAATTGGACAATCAGGGAGACCTCCTAACGGTTAGCGCGGCGGCTTCAGTGTTTGGAGTAACTTCTACAACCATCAGAAATTGGGATAAGAGTGGAAAACTGGTGAGTCATCGACACCCTAAAAATGATTACCGACTTTACTCATTTTCAGATTTAGCAAAGATCGTACCCGCCAATCAACGACCTTTATTCGTAGAGGACAAGGAAATAGAGCCAGCGAAAAAGAATACGAACTCCTATGCAAGCGTGAAAGACTTTAGAAGTCTCGTGAGGCAGATGAGTAAGGCATTTAGAGACTCTCAAGGGGGTAATTTAATGGATCGTTTTGAGGAGATATCAAAAATTCTCTACACCAAAATGCAAGACGAGAGGACCGGAGGCAGGGCTTTTGCTGTGAGTAATAGCGCGGATGATGAGGCTATTTACGACAGAATCTCTAAGAGCTATCAAAGAGCGATGCAAACTATACCCCCTTCCTTTAGAGGCCATGACGAAGGCCTAAGCAAAGATAAGAGGGCCGTCGTTCAAATCACAAAATTGTTAAATGGTCTGGAGCTTACAAAAATGCCTGCCGACATAAAGGGAACGGCATTCGAAGAATTAATCAAAAATACTTTTGATAAAACCGAACATCAACAATTCTTTACTCCCCGTACAGTAGTAAACTTTATCATTCAGTTTATTGATATAAACGGAGCAAAAACAGTATTAGACCCAGCATGTGGTACGGCAGGATTCTTGATTGAAGCGTCGTCGTATGCTGACAAAAAAACCAATCTCGTCGGAATTGAGATAGATAAACGGATGGCATGGATTTCTCAAATGAATTTACAAATCCATGGATTTGGTAATCATAAAATTCATTGTTTCCCTGATGGTGGATCTTTATCCCATAGAACAGAGATACAAAAAGAGATTCCCTATAACAGTGTGGAAGTGATTGTTACAAACCCACCCTTTGGTAGTGATTTTACAGATGCTAAAGAGTTAAAAAATTATAAGTTAGCTGTTAATAAAAAATCGCGCAGGAGGGGCGTCCTATTTATTGAACGCTGTATTTCGTGGCTCAAACCAGAAGGAAAGTTAGGAATCATCATTGACGATGGGGTTCTGAATAGTTCATCAAATTATGATGTCAGAAAGTTTATTCTTGAAAATTGCATACTTGAAGCGGTAATTAGTCTTCCTACCGCAGCTTTTCTCCCTTATGCGAGCGTAAAAAGCTCCATTCTATTTCTGAAAAAGAAAAGTGCTAACTCCAAGCAGGGTAATGTTTTCATGGCTGACGCTGAAAATGTTGGAAGAAGGCCAAATGGGGACCCTTATTTCAGTGATAAGTACGATGAAGATGGCAATCCTACTTTAGTTAACGATTTACCCCAAATCTTAAATGAATGGATTGGATATAAAAAATCAAAAAAGCTAAGCGGAACAAATGAAAATGTTTTTTTATGCCCTCCGGATATGCTTATAGACAAAGATGAGAACAAGGATCTAAGAATAGATTTACAATTTCATCACCCCTCAAAACAGGTAGCACGCGAAGTACTCCAGAACTCAACATTTCCAGTAGAAAAACTATCCTCACTTGTAGGGGTTAGAAATGTTAACACGGTACCAAATGTACAAGATCCAGAGGACATCTGGAACTATGTTGGTCTCGCCAACATAGTATCAATTACTGGAGAATTTAGCCCGATCCAAACTATGGGTAATCAGATCAAGAGTGCGGTCAAGCTCTATAAACCGGGTGACATTCTTTTCTCAAAATTACGACCAGAACTTCGCAAAGTGGTACTTGTGCCAGAAGGTATGAACGACGGTTTTGTTTCATCTGAATGTTATGTCCTCACTACTGGTGATAAAATCGATAAAGACTATCTAGTATTTCTACTGAGAAGCGATATTGTTTTGGGGCAACTTGTGTATCAAGTGTCCGGAGTAGGCAGACCACGTATAAATATAGGAGCTTTGCTTAGTGCGAAAATTCCTCTTCCTGCGTTGACAAAACAAAAAGAAATAGTTAGGCGCCTCAAAAAAATAGAGACCTCCCGAAAGTCACTGGAGAAAAAGATACAAGATGATCAGCTCAAAGTTAGACAACTGATTACGGAAACAAGTTTAAAATTCAAACAAGAGCTACTCAGCTAATTCGGTTTCGGTCGGATCAGCCTTCGGTCTATCTTTTCTCAAAACAAAACGATTTTTAGGCGCACTATTTCCAACTTCCTCTAAGAATTTAAGGAAAGCACTGATTGTAGGATTCGGATTTTTTTGTGCTATACGCGAGCGATGGATGATTCTCCAAAATTTTCCATAATTACCAGGATCAGGAACGAATTTCCCAGTACGCTTGCTATAAACCATTACTTCACCATCAACAATTTTCCCTCCGGTAATAGCCAACCTCGCATCTCTTTCCGCTGCTAATTCGCCAGCTGGGATTACTAAGCTCGCAAAAATACTTGGACATTCCGCATAAACCTTTCCTTTTTTGTCAACAATATCTTTCCATTTCCACCCCAAAATAAATAAGAGGTCTTTTGCGGGGTTAACGAGGTGAGTTGCAACATCAAACCGTGCCGCTTGTTCGTCTGACTCTGCGTCAATTGCCTTCATCTCAACACGGGCAAGAATTTCACGTTCTTTATTCCGGAGGTGGAAGTCTGGATACTGATGCGCACTGACAAAGGTAAAAAATATTTTGTCATTATAACGCTTAGTGATTATTTCATTTACTGCCGAGCAGATGGCATATTCAAGCATTGTACCTATGCGAGTTCTATAACTCGACAAAAGTCTGGTGTCAGTAGGGAGGAGTTCTTGATTTCTGGGAAGCTTAGATAACTCTCTGAGTGCAAAATTTATATTTACTTTTTCAACCGCCTCCTTCAGAACAGCCGAAAAGGCATCGCTTAGCTCAGCGATTGGCACGGCTTTTTTGGTTGTAATCCCTGCAAAAGGATCGATTTTAGACATAGCAGTATAATAGCAGTTTGTTAGCCCGCAATATAGATTTACTCGGGTTTTTTCTCTTCGACTATTTTATTTTTTGCGGCCAGTCTTTTCTTGTGTAGTTTCTCCCATTTTTCGCGCCATTCAGTTTCCCAAGATGGTAGCTTTAAATAAATTTGTTGTGTTGCATCACAAATACTGATCAACCCCCTAAGGTGATTGAATTTTTCTTTTATCCCGGCATCTTCCCAGCAATACGGAGGGCCATGGAAACTAAAAAGCTCATTACCAGTTAAAATGAGTACTGGATTAATTGGCCTTTCACTTTTCCAGAATTTTCTTCCGGCTTTGGCGATTTTTGTAATTCCTTTAATTTCTGCTGATGTCAACGTTTTTCGCAAAGTAGAAAATACTATAACCGCTCCAGGAAAATTCTTTGCTAAGTAACTCATTCTATTAAAATCTTTTTTCTGGAACTGGCCGTAGGTTTTTGATTCACCAAATAGAAGGCCATCTTTCTTTTCTCCATATATGGAATCCTGCCAGAATAAAGCGTAGTCAGCTTCTATATCTTTTTTATTTGGCGACTTTGCAGTAAAACTTAATACTGGAGTGGCTAATAATGTGTTCAATTTATGATCATTAAAAAACTCCAAAGCTAAAAGCGTGGCGTATGCTCCATCTGCATAACCAGGTACACTAAAAGGGCCGCTAGTTTTATAGCACCATTGACCGTTTTCGATGTTCCCAATAGCCGGAAAGGTATTTAAACACTTTGGGCAGGTGAAAGCTTTATCAATTTTCTCTACAGGGAACCATGAATTTCTAACGCAATGAGGACACTGAATTCTTACGCCCACATGAAATACGCCTTTTAATATGAGGTAGTTACAAAGATCGCTTCGTCTTGCTTGATCTTGAAGTTTGCTTCTGATTTCGCCAATTTGTAGTTCTCTTTCTTGGTTAATTCTATTGTTGGTCATCGGCTGACCATTTGTCTGAACCGAACCACCATTCATATGTTCAAGAAGTCCTAATAGTTTTTCATTGGCAAGAGTGAGTGCATGCCCATCAAGTTTTCTATACATTTGCTTGGCGAGCAAACCAGCAGAAGAAAGTTCTGCATCCCATCCTTGATCCTTCAACCAAGCAAAAACTACTTTTTGTGATTCGGGGATATCCCAATTTTCTGTGTAGGTATCTTTAACCAGCTTCACTAAACCATGTCTTCCTACACGCCAAGTATCACGGAAAGAACCGAAGCTTGAGATAGAGCGGATGAAATTTTCTCCTGATGACTTAGGGAAAACACCTGCAAGATACTCGTCAGAACCATATAAACGAAAACTTACCTCATTAACACAACGAGGTTCACCGTGATAGACATGCTTACCTGCGAATTTTGGGAGGAGAGGACGGAAAGACGCTTTTAACCCAGCGCTTTCTCCAATCTCTATCGAATCTTCATCTCCAAAAAAGTCATCAGGAATTGCTCCGTCTTTATCTCTAGCCCATTCATCCCACAGTCTTGGATACCAGTGTTGGAGAGAAAAGAAACCATCCTTTGATGGGTCATTTGGCTCTGGTTTAAGAACAAGTGTTTTTGCATATTCCTGAAGTTCCTCCATCGTAGAATTTCTGGACCGAACAATAGATGTATAATCACAAACCGTCTTATTATGTTTCCAATGCCTTCGATGATCTTTAAAAAATCCGATGATTATTTCTCTTAACTGTTTATTAGAAAGGAATTGTTTTGGTATCGGCACCACACTACGACCCATCGCTCTTAAATTCCAGAAATCTACAATGTCTTCTACTTTCGAGGCATCCATAAAATAGGCATACGCACTCCTTCTGGGGCCAGAACGACTTATATGGTCAAGGGCATGTTGAGCCATTCTTCTTGGAAAAATTACATTACTCTTAAGCACTTCGCCAACATCTTCTGGTTTAAATTTTGGCTCTGTAATTTCAAGTGGTTCAGAATAGTGCTCTTTAATGGTCGGCATCAGGTTTTGCGGAATCTCACCAAAAAGACTTACCCAGAAAAGAGAATACTGTTTTGGGAGTTTCGGAATAACAATTTTAACCGGATACTTCGCCTTATATTTAAAATGCTTATCAAACAGGTCATTAAGGATTTCAAAAACACCTATCCCGTACCTTGGGGATAGGCTTCTTTCCTCATCGGTGATCTTCCAAATATCGTCTGGCTTGATGATCTCCAACTTTAAATCTTTAAGATAGGTCGGAACATCTTTAGAAAGCTGAACTAATACATCCGGATCAAACGCTTCGATATAACCCAAAACAACGCGTTTGGCTTTTGGTGCCTTAATCAGTCCCTCTCTCCAAGTTTTGGGCATCTGCTTATAAAGGGGAACGATTGGACAATAAGCACCGCCCCACAACGTAGAACTTAGCTGTATCGCTTCTCTAACTTGTTTTGCATTGTTTGAGTCAACGAGGAAGGCAATTTTGATCGGTCTTATTTTTAAATTCACGCTTCCAAATCTTGCCATATATTCTTGTATTTTAGCACTTCGTGAAGCAAAGAGCTTTTGCGCAAATCGACGCTCTCCGGTCGCCTCGATACTGCGCTGACTGGTGCTGCCGGGCTTGGGCTCGAACCAAGATACTCGCCTTCAAAGGGCGATGTCCTACCATTAGACGACCCGGCAATAACTACTATCCTACCATTAGCCTCGCCCGTAGGCAGTAGCCTTCGGGCTACGGCCGAGGGACGACCCGGCAAAATTGTTTGGCAAAAACTATAGCAGGTTTCTCGAGGATTTTAAACGTAACAGCCGCCCCAATACTTAGTTGAAGCGGCGGTGTTCGTTGCTTGATGCTCTCGCTACGCGAGGAAAGCATCGAGAGTTCGAATCTTGAAATAGGTCTCGTGCGGGGTTTGCGCGGCAATCGTCCCTTCCCACGCGGCGACAACCTCACCAAAGAAGTGATACCCTTTGTAATTTCCTTCGATGAGTACGCCATACTCGAAGCGGTTTTTGCTATGCAAGAAGATGGCGTGTGAAGCGCGTGCGATCACGGTGACCGTTGCGATGTTTTGCTTCGGGATTGTGGTGAATGGACCATCCACGCTCCGATCGCACATGAGAGTGAGCGCATCTTGCGTTTCCGCAATGAGCGCTCCCTTGATGGACGGGGCTCCTCGCTTCACCGCAGCGATGCAGAGGAGGTCCCCGGGCTCGAGTTTTTGGTCGACCTGCACGTTTGGCCTTTCGGTAGTCAAAGGTTCGTCCACACGAACCAACTCTTATCATGCTATGCGCAAGTAGTTTAAATGAAAAGGGCCGCTCGTCCACCGAAGTGAACGAACGGCCCAATGAAATGGAGAAGAGTATCCGGCGGACACCCTCTGCGTCGCTCGCGAGTGCTCTCACCAAGCACCTTTGAAGCCACACCGGCGTCATGCGTGGTCACTCGCTGCTCGGATGCCTCGAGCTCCATTCCCCAGCAACAAAGAGCTTATGAAGAGTTAAACATGTATCCCTAGAAATTGCAAAAACAAAATTGCTCGTCCGTGAGGGCGAGCGGTTGATCCGGTTCACGCTTATCCAGTCTTTTTCCGGAGCGCGTTTCGAAGAATACGTTTGCGAATCCGAAGATTCTTCGGCGTTACTTCTACAAGTTCATCGTCTCCGATATACTCGAGCGACTGCTCAAGGGTAAGCGCACGGGGAGGAATGAGGTCAGAGGTAACCGCTTCGGTTTTTGCGCGGAAATTGTTCAGCTGTTTTTCTCTGCACACATTTACTAGCAAATCGAGCGATTTTGCGTTTTCGCCAACCACCTGGCCTTCGTAAACTTGAACACCGGGACCAATAAACAACTCGCCGCGTTCTTGGCTGCTTAAAAGTGCATAGGAGGTGGAAGTTCCAGCTTCGGAAGCAATGAGAGATCCATGTGGGTTGGTAACGATATCCTCGCGCTTTGGGAAATAACCGGCGAAAAGCGAATTGACGATGCCGGTACCCTTGGTTTCGATTAGAAATTCGTTCCGAAAGCCAATAAGACCGCGCGTGGGGATAAAGAAGTGGAACGTACCAATACCGTTATCAACGGACATGTTGCGAAGTTCGCCTTTTCGGCGACTCATTTTTTCAATGATGCTTCCCGAGTATGTTTCTCTTGCCTCAAGCCACACGTCTTCATACGGCTCAAGTGTTTTTCCATCTTCTTCTTTGAAAATAACTTCTGGCTTCGAAACCTGAAGTTCGTATCCTTCTCGCCGCATCTTTTCTATTAAAATCGCGAGATGGAGCTCACCGCGGCCAGCAACTACAAATTCATCCGGAGATTTCCCTGGAGCTACCTGGAGCGCCACGTCGTTGTCGAGTTCTTTTTCGAGCCGCTCCTTTAAATTTCGGGAAGTGCAATATTCACCTTCTCTTCCCGCGAAAGGGGAGTTATTCGTCGAAAAAATCATCTTCACCGTCGGCTTCTCGATTGCGATTGGGGTGAGCGGCGCGGGATCCGCTGGATCTGCGATGGTGTCGCCGATATTGATTCCTTCGATTCCAGAAATCGCCGCGATGTCGCCTGCGGGAAGTTCCGCAGCGTCAATTTTTAAAAGCCCGACGTACGTCATGAGACTGGTAAGTTTTCCCGGCTTTGGAGTTCCTTCACGGGGAATGTGAATGATCGAGGATCCGGACTTTATGGTTCCCTGATAAATCCGACCAATACCGATTCTTCCTTTATAGTTGTCATAGCCAATCGAAATCACCATCATCTTAAACGGTCCTTCGGATGATGCTTTAGGCGCGGGGATGTGCTCTATAACTGTTTCAAAGACCGGGGTGATGTCTTTCATTTTTTCGAGCTCTGGTTCGTGCCCGGCTTTTCCGAGTTTCCCAGCGGCGTAGATGATGGGGAAGTTCAATTGCTCATTCGTCGCCCCAAGTTCAATGAAAAGTTCGATAACTTTTTCTAGCGCATAGTTTGTGCGCGCATTTTTTTTGTCAACTTTATTAATGACAAGGATGATTTTGTGTCCCATCGCGAGCGCTTTTTTCAAAACAAAACGTGTTTGAGGCATTGGCCCTTCCTGGGCATCGACTAAGAGGAGCGAACCGTCTGCCATATTCAACACGCGCTCAACTTCTCCGCCGAAGTCCGCATGTCCTGGGGTGTCGATCAGATTGATTTTTACGCCGCGAAATTCTACTGCCGCGTTCTTGGAAAAAATAGTAATGCCACGCTCCCGCTCGAGCTCGTTCCAGTCCATGATGAGCTCTTCGGAAGCTGCTTTACCGATATCCGTTTCGGACTGCTTCAAAAGCGCATCAACGAGAGTTGATTTGCCATGGTCGACGTGCGCGATGATGGTGATGTTGCGAAGTTTTTGCATAGTCGAAAGAGGTGAAAAAAAATTGTGCGCCCAATGGCGCAAAAAGCGGGTGAAGGACAGGATTTAAGGAGCTCCGCGAGGAAATCCACAGGGAGCGCCTGCGCTCGTGTCGCACAGGCTATCGCCCCGCCCTCCACCCGCCTTGAAGACTAACTAAAAATATCTTTTCTGTCAATTCGGCAAAAGTGGATGTTGAGTTACTAAATAGTCTTGTCATTTCTTTAAGCTGGTAATAAGCGCAACTTCGAGCGGTACGGTCGCAAACGGTGAGTAACGCATCTCACTGTAGGCAGAAATAATTGCCTTCATAAGTACGAGGTGTTCTGATGTTACGAGTGCGGCATGTGCTTCGAGAAGTTTCATTTCATGCGGGGTCAACTCTTCGGCGAAAAGAGATTTTATCTCCGGATCAAATTTAAGTGTTGCGGCGCGACGAAGATAGTGGATAAGTTCTTTGGTAAGATCAACCACATTCCATCCGCCCGCATGCACTTTTGCAATAAACGTGAGCGCTTCAGGTAGATTCCCTTTAAGAATATGCTCCGCGAGTTCAGCGGTTTTCCGAATGCCGATTCTGCCGATAATGCGCTCAACGGAATCAAGCGTCACGGTTTCTTCGAGAGAAGTGAGTTGTTCGAGGAGTGACTCCGCGTCGCGGAGACTTCCGTCGCCTGCAGCAGCAATAAGCTCAATTGCGTCTGGATCGACGTTTAATGTATCAGCCGCGACGATGCTCGTAAGTTTTTTAGAAATAATCGGGAGCGGCAAGCGCCGAAAATGAAATCGCTGGGTACGCGAAATAATCGTCGGAGGCACTTTCTCATATTCCGATGTGGCGAGAATAAAGATTGCGTGAGGAGGAGGTTCTTCGAGGGTTTTTAAGAGTGCATTCCATGCCTCCTTAGTAAGCTGATGCGCCTCATCAATGATGAAGACTTTAAACCGGTAGGAAGAAGGCGAAAGCTTTACGCTTTCCTTAAGTTCACGGATTTCATCAATGCCGCGGTTCGATGCCGCATCGATTTCAACTACGTCGAGCGCCCGTCCCTCGTCGATTTCGGTACATGGACGGCAACGATTACACGGTTCACCTTCGGCGCGAAATTTTTTGTCAGAGTTTCTGGTTTCGCAGTTCGCAAGTTTCGCAAGAATCCGCGCCACCGTGGTTTTTCCTGTCCCTCGGGCACCAAAAAAAAGATATGCATGAGCGATTCTGTCACGTTTCGCCGCGCTCCCGAGAATTTCGCTTACCGCTTCCTGACCCAGGATCTCGCGAAGAAGCTTTGGCCGGTACCTCCGGTAAATTGCAATTGCCATACACGCATTATGGCACAGCTATCGAGACGCCTCAATTGCTTTCCGCGCTCTTCAGTGTCAGGTAGACTGATTGAATGCCGCGTCCCATCACCATTATCATACTTCTTGCTCTTGCACTCTTCGGGACGCTTGCACTCGTGGTTTTTTTGGGAGGAATTCTGGAATCAGCAAGAGTCGTGCAACTCCCCGGTGAATTTTCCATGTTTCCAGATGAACCAGGGGAACTACCAAGTGTTATTGCGCCTCCTCCGCCACCCGCAGTCATAAAACCGCTCGATGATGATCCAAGTGAACCGCTTGCGAACCCCCCCGCCATGGTAAAGGCGGTGTACGCAACGAGCTGGTCCGCAGGAAACCGTTCAAAAATGGATTACCTCATGAAACTAATTCAAGAGACTGAACTTAACGCAATAGTAATCGACATCAAAGATTATACCGGCTACGTGGCATATCGAACTGCACTTACGCTTCCCAAGGAATACAACGCAGTCGAATTGAGAATCTCCAAGCTGAACGCACTCCTTGGACGACTCCATCACGAAGGGATTTATGTGATTGCGAGGGTTTCAGTTTTTCAAGATATACGACTTGCGCTGGCGCGGCCCGATCTTGCGATCACAAGTTCATCAACCGGAGCAGTCTGGAAAGACCGAAAAGGCCTCACCTGGATGGATCCGGCTTCGCGCGAAGTGTGGGAATACAACACCGCTATTGCGCGGGAGGCATTTGAGCGGGGATTTGATGAAGTGAATTTCGATTACATCCGCTTCCCGTCAGATGGAAATCTTTTAGATCTCAAATACCCCGTTTGGGATGGGAAACCGGGAGCGAAGGTTCTCGGTGAATTTTGGAGCTACCTTCGCAGCGAACTCCCTGATCGGAATATTTCCGCTGATCTTTTTGGACTTACCACAATCGATCCCGGAGATTTAGGAATCGGACAGCGATTAGCGGTCGCGATCCCTCACTTCGACTACATCGCCCCTATGGTATACCCGTCGCACTACGCGCCGGGAGTATTTGGCTTTGCGAAACCAGCCGATCATCCCTATGAGGTCGTCAGCCGTTCACTCGAGGGAGCAATCGGGCAAATTAAATCATACGAGCGCACATACGGTACTACAACACCCGAAGTTCCACCGCTTCATACCGCGAAACTTAGACCATGGCTTCAAGATTTCGATCTCGGAGCAGTGTATGACGCTCCGAAGGTGCAGGATCAGATCCGTGCAGTTATGGAAATTGCCTCAAGCTCACCCGAGTATATCTCGGGTTGGATGCTCTGGAGCCCAACAAACGTGTATACTAGAGAAGCTTTAGGCAATACTTCGGATGAATAGCAATGGAAAATAAAGAAAGTAACTCGATTTTTGATCTCCGGGTCATGAATCGGCATATACCGGTGCCGCTCGCCGGCGGAGCGATTGGTGGTATCGTCCTTGTGCTCATACTCGCCATCTCCTGGTACTCGGAGGGTTTGGCTGGATCAAACCAGCGGGTTTTTTTGGAAAACAAAAATGGTGAACCGGAAATATTTATTTTCGGAAGTTGGCCGGCAATGGAAGACCCGGAGTTTTTCAAAAAAATCCGCGGAAATTTTCTGAAAGAAAAATCAGATTTTGTGGAAGCAAACCTTTCGACCATGAAACTCACATACTACAAAAAGGGTGTGCTCGATCGGGAAGTAGAGATCATTGCGAAAGGAAAAGAAGGATTTTTGAGTGAAACGCCGGCAGGACTCTACGGAGTTGAATCGCGGTCTCGAAACCGTCTTTCAGGAATCAGTAAGGTATATATGCCATGGAGTCTGAATTTCCACGGAAACTATTTCATCCACGGCCTTCCTTATTTCCCAAGCGGAAGACCATTAAACCCTAGAAGTTTCACGGGCGGGTGCATTCAAATTTCAGACGAAGACGCGAAATATCTCTACGATGAAGTACCGACCGACACTCCAGTCCTTGTATTTGAGGACGATTTTGCGCCCGACAATTTTTCGTATACGTTCAAAATCCCTCTCATTACCGGAACACACTATCTTGCCGCAGATTTGAAAAGTAACTACGTCTTTCTCGAGAAAAATTCGTCTGATCTCGTTTCGCCTGGTGCAGTGACGAAACTTATGACCGCACTTGTTGCATCTGAATACATGGATCTGGGGGAAGATTTAGTCGTGAGTGAATCTTCGATGGTTCCCACGATACGACCACGATTGAAACCGGGAATGAAAATTTCTCCGTTGAATCTCCTCTATCCGCTCCTTATGGAGCAATCGAACGAGGCAGCCACCATGCTTTCGCGTTTCCTTGGGCCTGTGCATTTCGTCGATCTCATGGATAAAAAGGCGCAAGCGATCGGGATGACGCATACTGATTTTGCCGATGCAACAGGATTAAATTCGGAGAATAAGACGACCACCCACGATCTCTTCAAGCTCGCAAAACATATTTATGCAAATAAACGCTTTCTACTTGAAATTGCCGCAGGGGAATTTAAAAACGCGGCGTATGAAGCTCCCTCGTTCGCCGATCTGGAACAACTGAATGGCTTCACTGGCAATCCAGATCTGATTGGAGCAGTGAGCGGTAACATAGGGCAGGATGAAAAAGAAATATCGCTTACCGTTTTTTCATTTAAAAACGGCGCCGAAGAACGGGCTATTGCGATTATCATCTCTGGCTCTGAAGATGCCGCGGGAGATGCCGCCCGTCTTTTTTCCTGGATTAAAGGGAATTATTGAATTTCGTGACCTACGAAGTTGCTACCGAACGCTTTTCCGGCCCGCTCGATAAACTACTCGAGCTTATTGAAGAAGAAAAGCTGCCGATAACAGAGGTAAGTCTTGCGAAAGTTACCGACGGATTTATTAAATTCCTTGATGCGCAGAGCGGTACGCTTGATCCGAACATTCTTGCCGACTTTCTTGTGATCGCTGCCCGGCTTCTTCTTATTAAATCAAAGGTCCTTATTCCCGATCTTACTCTGTCGGAAGAAGAAGAATACGAAGTAAAGGATCTCGAAGCGCGCCTTGAAATCTACCGGATATTTGCGGCTCGCGGGGGCAGTGCGAGTAGTCACATCGCCGGATACTGGGAAACCCGGAACGCCTCATTCGGAAGGCCATTTCTTTTCATCGGAAGCGAAACTGTCTTTCTCCCGGGAAATCGCCTGACGCCGGAAACTATCCGTGAGGCCGCGGCGCGAGTATTTGAAGAGCTCACGGCACTCACGCCGGAGACATCGAAGATAAAAACAACCATCATCACCATTGAAGAAAAAATTAGGGAACTTATGGAACGGTTCACCCGCGCGATCAATTCGAATTTTCGTGAACTCACAAAAAACCACTCGCGCTCCGAAGTGGTTGCCATGTTCCTCGCCGTGCTTCATCTCTTAAAGCGTCAGGAGATTTCTGTTGAACAAGGCGAGCAGTTCGGTGATATAATGCTCAAGAAAAAATAGCCATGCCAGACTCCGAAGAAAAAATAGCGATACTTTCCGCCGCGATCGAAGCCGTACTTTTCACGTACGGGGAGCCGATCTCCATCGCAAAGCTTGCGAAAATAATTCCGGAAAGCGGGGGACCTGAATATATTCCACCCGCGATTGCAAACCTCACGGAACGCCTTCAAAAAAGCAAGAGCGGTCTTACTATTATTTCCCGTGGAGATGAAGTGCAACTCGTCACACGGCCTGATCTTCGAAACATTGTCGATTCTCTTATTAAGGAAGAATTCAGCGAGGAACTCACGCCGGCTGCGCTCGAAACGCTTGCAATCGTGATTTATGGAGGAGAAGTCCCCCGGAGCACCGTCGATTATATCCGGGGAGTTAATTCAAGTTTTATCGTGCGTAATCTTCTGGTGCGGGGACTCCTCGATCGAACGGCTGACCCGAAACGCGGTAATGCGTATCGGTATCGACCAAGTTTTGCACTCTTACGGCATCTTGGCGTTGACCGGCCCGAAACGCTCGCCGACTATGCGAAATTCCGGGACATGCTCTTGAAGTTTGCACCGCCTAACTAGTTCTTCAATGTCACGGTTCAATCTGCAATCACTCGGCTTTGCAATTTTAGTTTTAATTCTTGCGCTCTTTGGAAAACAGGGAAGCGGGGAGACGGGTTTTCCAGTGACTTCAAATGTAGAAACCACAAGTCTCATCGCGGAAACGTTTTCTCGCATCGAAGATGAAGTCCCGCCACCACCGCCAAATCTCTCCTTAACGACCGCGACCGCACGAAGCCGGAACCGGATTTTGTTCGATGCCCATCCTGCAGATGGAACGCCGAAAATTTCACCACCGACAATACATGCGAAGGCAGTCGCCGTATCTGAACTAGGAAGCTCTCTTCCTCTGTTTTCCGAAGGTTATCGAAACCGCTGGCCGATCGCGTCTCTTACGAAACTCATGACTGCGGTCGTAGCGCTCGACGAATTCGATCCGGCACACATAATCACCATCAGTGAAACTGCCGCCGGCGCTGTAGGGGACATCGGGACTTTTCGGGCAGGTGACAGGTTCACCGTATCAGATCTTATCCGGGCGATGCTCGTCGGTTCTGTAAACGACGCGGCCATGGCACTTGCGGAATCATTCGATTACGAACAATTTCTTGATGCAATGCGAACAAAAGCGTTCGCACTTGGAATGAACGAGACTACGTTTGCCGACCCTATGGGAATTTCTGTGCTCAACCAGTCAACCGCAGAGGATCTTACGAAGCTCGCCAATTTCATTGCTACTACCCACCGAATCATATTCGATCTTACCGCACTCAAAGGAACCATAATCACTGAACAAGGAACTGGTACAAAGCGTCCGATCGCGGCAACAAATCTTCTTGCGGGAACTGCCGGTTTTGTCGGAGGAAAAACCGGCTACACCAGCGATGCGATCGGAAATCTCCTTTCTATTTTCTCGAATGGAACGCAGGAATTTGTGGTGATTGTCCTTGGCACTCCTGACCGTTTCAGAGAGACCGAGACACTATGGAGCTGGACGAAGAAGGTCCAATCGTTTTAACGTAGATAGATATGCTCCTCCTCGAAGCAGTCAAAGTGCTCACCCTTTCGGTTCTCGGATTCATCGTGGCGTTTGCGGTAACGCCATTTATCTCGAAAATATTAAACCGATTCGGCGCGGCAAAGCAGATCCGGATGACGGGGGCAACACCGATTTACTCCGAACTTCATGCAAAGAAAGCCGGCACCCCTACGATGGGGGGTGTGGTGATCTGGGGAACGGTGGTACTTCTCGCCGTTATATTTGCCATCATGGCAATGATCTTTGACGGCGCATGGGAGTATCTGAATTTCATCGATCGTGCGCAAACATATCTCCCGCTTACCGCAATGGTGATTGCGGGAGTGTTAGGACTCATTGATGATATCTATGGCGTCATGAAAGTCGGACCCTCGGGCGGGGGACTCCGGGTCAGCCAAAAACTCGTTATTTATTTTCTCCTCGCGGTGATTGGCGCGTTCTGGTTCTACTACCGGCTTGACTGGGATGTACTCGCGATTCCTTTCGGAGATCCGATTTCGATCGGATGGCTATATATTCCGCTTTTTATTTTTGTGATTGTCGCCTCTGCTTTTTCCGCAAATGAAACCGATGGATTAGACGGACTCGCGGGCGGAGTGCTCCTTTTCGCATTCCTCGCGCTCACCGTAGTTGCCTTCGTACTTGGCCGATACGAACTCGCCGCGTTCGGCGGGGTAACCATCGGCGCGCTTCTCGCATTTCTCTGGTTCAATATCCATCCTGCTCGTTTCTTTATGGGGGATACGGGATCGATGTCCCTTGGCATCACTATGGGGGTAATCGCGATGCTCACCAATACCACGCTTCTTCTTCCTTTTTTTGCATTTATCCTCGTACTTGATTCGCTTTCGGTGATCGTTCAGATGA